>JAWOEZ010000029.1:0-38842 GCA_046482435.1 Halanaerobiales bacterium | reverse complement strand
ATTTTATTAACAATTGCTGCTATTATAACTATATTTTTATTACTACATTACCTCTTTACTAAAGAGAGGGAGTATAAGTTTGGTAAAGGTGTTTTATACCTCTCATTTGTTCTAATTATTTTATCGGTTATAATAAATCCGACAACTTATGATATTTATGAAATATACCGGGAAAGTAACAGAGAGGTAAGTTTTAACAAATACTATCAAGAGCCTTCGATAGAAAAAATAGGAGAGAATAAAAACCTGGTTTTCATTTATGCAGAAAGCCTTGAAAGGACCTATTTTAATGATAAACTATTCCCCGGATTAATAGAGGGATTAAGGGAGTTAGAAAATAGAAGTGTCTATTTTACAGATATAAGACAAGTAGCAGGTACAAGTTGGACAATAGGTGGAATGGTCTCCAGTCAAATGGGTCTCCCCCTATTTACTCCGATAACCAGCAAAGAGATGCATGAAATGGATGTTTTTCTACCATTAGCTAAAGGAGTAGGGGATTTGTTAAGTAAACAAGGATATCATTTAACCTATTACGGGGGAGCAGAACTCAAATTTCAGGGCAAAGGTAAATTTTATGCTTCCCACGGTTTTGATGAAATCTATGGAGAGAACAATCTGAGACCTCTCATGGATGACCCTGATTATTTAAGTAACTGGGGTTTGTATGATAGTACCTTACTTGACTTAGCTTATGATAAATATCTGACTTTATCAGAATCAAAGGATAAATTCGGTTTGTTTTTAGTTACTTTAGGAACTCACCATCCTTATGGTCATGTTCCAAAAGGATATAGGGATGTTAAATACAAAGAAGGAGATAATTCAATTTTAAATGCAGTTAAGGTTACTGATCTTTTAATTACCGATTTCGTTAAAGATATTATGAACTCAGAATATGCTAAAGATACCGTGATAGTAATTGCCTCTGATCACCTGGCGATGCGCAATACTGCTTTTGATACCTTAGAAAAAGGCAAGAGGAGAAATATGTTCATGATTCTTTCTCCTGAAAGAGAGAATCCACTTAAAATCACTAAAAGAGGTTCAACTTTAGATATCGGTCCTACAATTATGCCCTTTTTAGGATTTAAGACTAAGCTTGGTCTTGGTAGAAACCTACTAGACGAACATATTTCTAGCTATGAAATTAAAAAAATCCATGATAATTTAATATCATGGAAAGAAGATATACAGTATTTTTGGGGTGAACTTGCGGAATAAAGAATCTTAATCCCTATTAGAGATCATTTGAAGGGCGTTATGGTGTAATTTGATTTCTAAGGGAAATTTAGGCCCTTTCTCACCGTCTATATTAGAATAATGGGTCTTAGTATGTTCTTTATCAATTTCTATCTTAAAGTAGTTATCCTGGATATATAAGACATTTTTATTCGAAAATAATTCTTTGTTCATTAGATTCATTAAGAGGGTCGGGATTCTATATAATTGGTTGGTTTTTACACCAACAAAATCAAACATGCCATCACTAACAGAGGCAAATTTGGCCAGATGTTGGAACCCTCCGGCTCTTTTACTATTTAAAACAAAAAAGACAAAAAGATTTTCTTCGATAGTTTGGTTGGAAGTTTTTATTTTAAAGGGAATCGGCTGAATTTTAGGGATCTCCTTAAGGCCGTTAATATAGTAAGCTAATTTCCCCAATGTATTTTTTACATTGAGATCAATACCCTGTGTAACACCTGAAAAAAGGCCGCCGACACAGACATTTATAAAATAACGGTTATTTATTTCTCCTACATCAATCGGTTTTGCCTCTTTTTTAATTAAAGTTTCAAAACATTTATCATAATCCTGTGGCATATTAAGAAAAGAAGCAAAGTCATTAACAGTACCAGAGGGAACAATCCCGAGCGGTATATCTATATTTTTTTTCATCATATTATTAACGATCTCATTAACGGTACCATCTCCACCGGCAATTATAATATCTTTATAAGAAGCATCCAATCCTTCTAATCCTTTATGTAAATCATTTTCTTCCATACTTCTATATATATCAACTTCAAAACCGGCCCCCTGAAATTTCTCTAAAAATGAATCAAGGTAGTTAGGAAATGTCTTTGTGCCGGCATATGGATTATAAATTAATTTAACTTTTTTCAAAATAAACACCTTCAATCTTTTTATATTTTTTTTCATACAACTATATTATAAGGGATATTAGTTGATTTCACAAATCAAAGTGAGGAGTTAACAAAAATGCTGATCTTATCAGTTATAATAATATTAATAATAAATTTTTTATTATATAAGTTAATAGACAGCCACACTCATGATATAGAAATAAATAGAGAAGAGATATATAATGGAAAAATCCAGTCCGAATTTAAAATCCTTCACCTCTCTGATCTACATTTTAATTTTAATAGAGATTACCAGCAAAAATTACTTAAAATTGTTAATAGTCTAGAATATGACCTCATACTATTTACAGGTGACTATCTAAATAAAAACCAGTATCTAATAAATTTAGGTCAATTTCTTGAAAAAATAAACAATAAGGGAAATGCTTTTGCAGTTTATGGTAATCACGATTATGAATATAATTTAGACAAGTTAGAAAGCATATTTAAGGATAATAATATTAAGATATTAGATAACAAGGGACAAGTCCTGGATATAAAAAATAATAATATTAATATCATAGGAGTAGAAACACCTGATCTTAAAAAAGATGATTTTAAAAAAGCAACGGAGGGTCTTAATCTAAATCAAAATATAAATATAATGCTTTCACATACTTATCATATAATAAAAAGAGAAAACATAGAAGATATAAACCTTGTATTAGCAGGGGATACCCATGGTGGTCAAATAAATCTTCCCATTATTAACAAAATAATCAAAAATAATTTTGATTTAAAATATAAGTCTGGTAAATATATTTTAAACAAACTTATCTTACTAATAAACAAAGGAATAGGAACTAGTATTTTACCCTTTAGAATCAATTGTAAACCAGAAGTTCTTTTGATAACTCTGGCAAATGATTAAACAATTTTTATTTAAATTATATTATTTATAATGTTATAATGATTTTTAATAATGTATTTAATTATAAGTTTTTAAAGAGAGGGGCTGGAACAAATGATAAATTATTTAAATATACTGATATTTTTATTATCATTTTCAGCTATTTTAATCTTCTCAATTTTAATTATCTTTCATTTAAAATTAAAATTTAATGAATCTCAAATCAAAAGTATTAAAGAAGAATATTGTTCTGTTATAGATAGATATATGGATCATAATATAAATTTGGAAGAAGCAGCAAATTATTTTAAAGAAGATATTAATTATGAGTTGTTGAAAGAATTTTTTAAACCATATTTAAAAGAATATGAAGGTAAGGACTTTGAAAGATTAAAACACCTTATTAAAAAAATCGGTTTAAATGGATATTATTATGAAAAGTTAAATTCAAATAAGCGCAAAGATAAATTAAAAGCCGTTTCTTTTTTGGGTAAACTTGAAGATAGAAATTCTTTAAATCAAATAGAGCGCTTATTGGATTCAAATGATAAACTTAAAATTATAACAGCAGCCTGGGCGATATCTGAAATAGGGGAAACCCGGCTCTTACAGCCTGTTATTAATGCACTTTTTAATAAATCCAATATGACTTATGAGGCAATTACTGAACTCCTTGTAAATTTTGGGGAAGATATGTGTGATGGTTTAATTGAATATATTAATAAATATTTCGAGACTAATAAATACTTTGTTAAAAACTTTCAAACAGAAGACTTTAAAGTTCTTTCTGTTTTTGTTGATATCTTTGGTTTTTTCAGATATGAAAAAAGTCTTCCTATCTTAGAGAAGCTATTATTTGAAAATATACATTCTGAAGTAAAAATTCATATTTTTAAATCCCTAGTTAAAATTGGTAAACCTATAAATGTTGACCTTCATAGATTTTTAAAAAGCGATAACTGGGTTATAAGAAGTCAATGTGCCAGGTATCTTGGCGAAATACAGGCCCAAGAATATTCATCATATTTAATTAAACTTTTGAAGGATGAAAACTGGTGGGTAGGTTATTATGCTGCCCGCTCATTATGGAAGATGAAAAAAATTGAGATGATGAAAGATATTATAATTAATAATAAACCCGGAGCAAGCATGTGTGAATATATATTTGCACAACATAAGTTTAAATTTACACAGGAGGTCCAATAATGTTTAATAATATTCTATTAACCGTCGACTACATAGCGATCGTATATTTTGTCATAATTAATGTTACATATATCCTTTTAAACTTTGTGGCGTTTTTTGCAATCAGGAAAAACCAACTTAAAAAAGAAGTACTGGATATTGAAAAGACTTTTAGCAGTGAGTTCTATAAACCTTTAAGTATAATCGTTCCCGCATACAATGAACAGGAAACTATTAGTGAAAATATTAAATCAATATTAAAACTAAATTACCCTGAATTTGAGATAATTGTTGTTAATGACGGTTCGACCGATAATACTATCGAAAAGCTCAAAGAAGATTTTAATTTAAAGACATTTAATAGAGAATATACCCGTGATATAGAAACCGAAGAAATTAAAAATATCTATAAATCAATTTCCGACCCCAACCTGCTTGTAATTGACAAGGAAAATGGGGGAAAGGGAGATGCTCTAAACGCAGGTGTAAACTTAGCTGGTTATCCTCTTGTCTGTAATATAGATGCAGATTCCCTTATCGACAGCCAGGCCTTACTTAGAATAGTAGAACCTTTTGTCAATGATTGGAGGGTTGTAGCTGCCGGTGGAACAGTTAGGATCGCTAACAGCTGTAAGGTGGAAGAAGGTAGAGTTACTGAAGTAAACCTTTCCAAAAAGTACTTAGTAAGAATGCAAGTTATTGAATATTTAAGAGCTTTTTTATTCGGACGGGTCGGTTGGGCAGGTTTAAATAGCCTACTCATAATTTCAGGCGCATTTGGAGTTTTTAAAAAGAAACATCTAATCAAAGCAGGTGGCTATAATACAAATACAGTCGGTGAAGATATGGAACTAGTTTTAAGATTGAATAGGAAGATGAATAAAAGTGGCAGAAAATATAGGATTGTGTTTCTACCAGAACCGGTCTGCTGGACACAAGTACCTGAAAAATTAGAAACATTAGGTAAACAAAGAAAGAGATGGCACCAGGGATTAGGAGAAAGTTTATTCTATAACTTTCAAATGTTTTTTAACTATAATTATGGTCCAAGCGGTTTGGTCGCCTTTCCTTTTTACTTTTTTATCGAATTACTTGGCCCCATAATAGAGGTCTTTGGATATATTTCTATAGTCTTAACATTTATATATGGGGTAGGAGGCCAGGGGATAATCCTTCTCTTCCTTTTTTCCAGTATAATGTTGGGAGTCCTATTATCTCTAACCTCACTCTTATTTGAAGAGATGACGTTCAGAAAATATGAAAAGACAAAAGACCTTTTAACCCTTTCCCTGATGGCTATTTTAGAGAATTTTGGTTATAAACAAATTAATTCTATCTGGAGATTCATCGGCCTATATCGATTAATCACACGAAGTAAAGATTGGGGCTTTCAAGAACGCAGTCCATTTGATGAATAATATATTAAAATGATCTAAACTAGGTAGTTTGGTAAGTGTATATCATACCATTCTTTTTAAAGGTGAAATCTCATGCTTAGAAATTATCACAAAAATTTACAAAATAAAATAATTATTTTTATAATATTATTCCTTGCTCTCTTACTGTTCTTTCCAGCTCAAGCTTTCGGACAGAATACAAGCGGTCAATCAGAACAAATTATAGTAAATCCATATCGAGATATTGATTGGGATAATATTAATTACTATAAAGCAAATTTACATACTCATACCGAAGAAAGCGATGGATTTCATTCAGTCAAGAGGGTAATATTTGCTTATGATAGAAATGATTATGATATCCTGGCAATCACAGACCACAATCTTTATACCTGGCCCTGGTCAGATTATATTGATAATTCTGAAGAAAACGAATTAGGTATCACAGCTATAAATGGTTCAGAAATTAGCAATACACACCATATCGGCAGTTACTTCAATGACTACTCGAAAGAAGCAGAATCAGAGACAAAGGTTTTAAATGAAATAGAAGGAAGGAACGGATTAGCAGTTTTCTTTCACCCCGGCCGATATCAAAAATCAATAGACTGGTATCTAAATTTCTATAAAAAATATAGTAACCTGGTAGGTATGGAAATTTTTAATAAAAATAATCGCTATCCCCGTGATATAAAATTATGGGACCGAGTTTTATTTGAACTAATGCCCTATAGACCGGTCTGGGGTTTTGCGAATGATGACATGCATTCTATCCCGCGCGATTTAGGTGGGCATTATAATATCTTTTTGTTAGAAGAAAATAGGGTTAAAAAGATTAGAAAAGGGATGGAAAAAGGTCATTTCTATATCTATAATCCAGTTAGAAATGGCAGGACACCCGAATTTTATATAGATAACATAAAAGTAGATAATGATAAAATTGAAATCAAAATAGAAGGGGAATATAGAAAAATCGAATGGATTTCTTATGACAGTATAAGTGAGAGAAACAAAGTTTTTGCAGAAGGCAAGATATTTCAAGTTTCTGATCTATCCTACAAAACAAATTATATTAGAGCAAAGGTTGTCAGTAGAGCAGGGGATATATATACTCAACCTTTTGGAATAGTTTATTAATTAAAATAAAGAGACTTTTGATTTAAGATTATTAAACCTGGTCCGATTACTTTGAAGTCCCCGGCCATCGCTGGGCTGATCTATCAGAACCCGGTTTGGGCTTTAGTCTTATAAATAACTGTAAATATGGATATGATATTAAGGATAGTTTAATGCGTTTAACTTTGTTAAAATCACCTAATTATCCCGACGAAATAGCCGACTATGGTCTCCATGAATTTACTTACTCTCTTTATACACATAACGGTATTTATTATGAAAGCGACCTCTTAAAACACGCGGATGATTTAAATAAACCTCTTTTAACAAAAGAAATTGAAACAAATAATAATAGCGATAATAATAATTTGTCATCTAGTTTTGCTAAAATAGTTAAGGGTAACTCCAGACTTGAAGTAATAAAAAAGGCTGAGCAAAGTCCAAATGAAATAATAATGAGGTTCTTTGAACCATATGGAGGCAAAGATAAAGTTGCGGTTGAGTTAGCAAAAGAAATAAGAAATGTAGAAACTGTTAATCTAATTGAAAATGAAGTGGAGGGTAGAATTAAATACAAAAAAAATACTTTAAACTTTGAAATGGATCCTTTTGAAATAAAAACCATTAAATTAGAACTTATAGATAATTAACTAGTTAAGGGTGATTAGATGAAGGTATTAGTTGAAAAAAGTTATAAAAAAATAAGTAAAAAAGCAGCTTATTTAGTAAAACAACAAATAAATGAAAAACCTGCCAGTGTAATAGGCCTACCGACCGGTAGTACTCCTTTAAAAATGTATGAAGAATTAATTGAGATGTATAAAAGAGGAGCAGTAGACTTTTCAGAAGTAACTACTTTTAATCTGGATGAATATTACGGTTTACCACCTGATCATCCGCAAAGCTATCACTACTATATGTGGAACAACTTCTTTGATCATATAAACATCAAAGAAGAGAATGTACATATTTTAGATGGTAGAACTGAAAACATTGAAAGAGAATGTATAGAATATGAAACCGAAATAAAAAATGCAGGAGGAATTGACCTCCAGGTCTTAGGAATTGGACCAAACGGACATCTTGGTTTTAATGAACCCTCTGAAACCCTAAATGATAAAACACATCTCGTTACTTTATCTAAGGATACTATTGAAGCTAATAGCCGATTCTTTGACAGTAAAGAAGAAGTGCCTAAAAAGGCCCTTACAATGGGAATTTCAACAATCCTTAAGTCGGATAAGATTATTATAATGGCCTCTGGTGAAAACAAGGCCTCTGCAATCAAAAAGACCCTAAGTGGGCAAATAAATACCTGTACTCCTTCTACACTCTTACAAACTCATCCAGATGTAACTGTCATAATAGATCAGGGAGCAGCAATATATTTATAAAATAAAAAAAATATTTTAATTTTTAAAGCTAACTGTATTTGGTTAGCTTTTTTAATTTATAACTCCCTTTTAAAACAACCTAAAATATTTGATAGGACTGTTAAAATCTCAATAGTTTCTAGTGAAAACAAATATAAAATATTCCAATTTACAAACAATTTTAGCAATTTAAAAAAGGTTTAAAGTCTCTTTTTGTCTAATAATAAAAAGTAAAGGAGGGCAGAAGACCATGCTGGAAAAAACAAAAGAAAATGTATTAAAGGCGAATTTAATGCTCCCGAAATATAATTTGGTAACTTTTACCTGGGGCAATGTTAGTGAAATTGATAGAGATAAAAATTTAATTGTAATCAAACCAAGTGGGGTAGAGTATGATGAAATGACAACAGAAAAAATGGTTGTCCTAAATTTAAATGGGAAAGTAGTTGAAGGAAAGTTAAGACCTTCTTCAGATACTGCCACTCATTTAGAATTATATAAAAGCTTTCCAAACATAGGAGGTATTGTTCATACCCATTCCCCATGGGCAACAATTTGGGCTCAGGCGGGAGAAGGAATCCCCTGTTATGGCACTACCCATGCAGACCATTTTTATGGTAAAGTTCCCTGTACCAGAAAAATGAGAGAATCTGAAATAAGAAATGAATATGAAAAAGAAACGGGTAAGGTCATTGTTGAAACTTTTGAGAAGATAAGCCCTGAAGATATAAAAGCAGTATTAGTTAATAGTCATGGCCCCTTTGTCTGGGGAGAAAATGCTCAGCAGGCCGTAAAGAATTCTGTTGTTCTGGAGGAAGTAGCTAAAATGGCTTATCATACCATTCAACTCGATAATGAAAAAAAATCTATTAATTCAACTTTACTAGATAAACATTTTTTACGTAAGCACGGCAAAAATTCTTACTACGGGCAAAATTAATAACTTATCTAATTTAGGAGGGTAAATATTGAGTAAAAAATATTCAATTGGAATTGATTTTGGTACAAAATCAGGAAGAGCGGTCTTGGTAGATGTTGAAAATGGAGAGGAAGTTGCAACCTCAGTCCTGGAGTATCCTAATGGGGTAATTGATGAATATTTACCCATTAAAGATAAAACGGTTGAACTGGGAACTGACTGGGCTTTACAGGACCCCAATGATTACATGAAAGTTGTTTATAGTACAATACCTGAATTATTAGAAAAATCTGAGGTTGATCCTAAAAGTATTATAGGGATCGGCATTGATTTTACAGCCTGTACAATGTTACCAGTAGACAAAGATGGTGTACCACTCTGTAATAAAGATAAATTTAAGGATAGGCCAAACGCCTGGGTTAAATTATGGAAACATCATGCCGCCCAACCTTATGCCAATAAGCTTAATGATCTAGCTAACTCCAGGGAAGAAGATTTTTTGAAAAGATATGGTGGTAAAATATCATCCGAATGGCTGTTTCCCAAAATCTGGCAAACCCTTGATCAAGCACCTGATATTTATCAGGCCACAGACCGATTTATGGAGGCAACTGATTGGGTAATCATGAAGTTAACCGGGCAGGAAAAAAGAAATATCTCAACTACCGGCTATAAGGCGATCTGGAGTAAAGAAAGTGGTTATCCAGACCAAGAGTTTTTTAAATCTTTAGATCCCAGGCTTGAAAATGTTGTTGAAGAAAAGTTATCAAATGATATATATGCCCTCGGTGAAAAGGCAGGTAATCTAAAAGTAGAGATTGCAGAAAAACTACATTTATCTTCTGAACTTGCGGTTGCAGTAGCAAATGTTGATTCCTTTGTATCAGTACCGGCTGTTACTGTATCTGATCCCGGGAAAATGGTAATGGTAATGGGAACTTCGATCTGTCACATGGTTATAGATCAAAATGAACAGTTTGTACCTGGGATGACCGGTGTAATCAAAGACGGTATCTTGCCGGGCTATTATGGTTATGAAGCTGGACAATCAGCTGTCGGTGATATCTTTGAATGGTATGTTAATGAAGGAGTTCCTGCCTATTTTAAAGAGGAATTAAAAGAAAAAAGTAAGAACGTATATGAATATTTGGAAGAAAAAGCGGTCGTATTAAAACCTGGAGAAAGTGGACTATTAGCGTTAGATTGGTGGAACGGCAATCGTTCAGTCTTGGTGGACGCCGATTTAACTGGTATGATCTTAGGACTCCATCTAAATTCAAAACCAGGAGAAATCTACCGTTCTTTAATTGAAGCTACTGCTTTTGGTACAAATAAAATAATTCGGACCTTTGAAGAAAGCGGGGTAAAAATTGATGAACTTTATGCCTGTGGTGGTTTAGTTCATAAAAATGAAACACTGATGCAAATCTATGCTGATGTGACAAACAAACCAATCAAAATTGCTGCTTCCAGACAAACACCTGCTTTAGGAGCTGCAATGCATGGAGCAGTAGCTGCAGGTAGTGAAAAAGGTGGTTATGATAATATTAATCAAGCAAGTGAAAAGATGGCCCACCTAGAAGATAAGGAGTACCATCCAAACCAAAATCATGTCGAAATCTATAATAAGCTCTATAAGGAATATGAAAGATTGCATGACTATTTCGGCCGGGGAGAAAATGATGTAATGAAAAGGTTAAAAGAAATAAAGCAAAAATTTGAGTGAAATTCCTGTTATTGAAAGGGAGAGTTATAAGATGCTTGAAAAAATATTAAACAGTACATTTGAATGTGAATGTGGTAAAAAACATCATATAGATATAAAAAGAATTTTAATCGAAGTCGGAGCCTTGGCTAAATTGCCCAGCTTATTAAGTAATTTAACCTCAAAAAAGAAGTTTCTAATTATCAGTGATTTGAATACTCATAACTCAGCCGGTAGAAAAGCAGAAGTCATATTAACTAAACATGGATATCAGGTTAAGGAATTAATATTGAAGGATAAAAACGTTATACCTAATCCCAATAATTTATTTAAAATTCTCAAAAAAATAACGAAAAAAGAATATATACTGGCCTGTGGGTCCGGTACTATTAATGATTTAACAGGATATGCAAGTTATAAAACCGGCCAACCATATTCTGTGATAGCAACCGCACCTTCGATGGACGGTTATGCATCTGCAGTATCTTCAATTACAGCAGAGGGAATTAAACAGACCTATAATACGAATCCAGCGGAAGCCATTATTGCTGACATCGAGGTGCTTAGAAAAGCTCCAAAAAAACTTATCCAGGCCGGCTACGGTGATTTGTTGGGTAAAACTACTTCCTTAATGGATTGGAAGTTAGCTAAGCTCCTCTTTAGTGAATATTACTGTAATAAAGCCGCAGAAATCATTGAAAATGAATTAGATAACATAATAAGATTAGCTCAGAATTCAGATTATAGAGAACCTAAGAATATAGAGAGTTTAATTAAAGGCTTGATCTATTCAGGTCTAGCGATGCAGATGGTTGGTAGCTCACGTCCTGCCTCTGGTAGTGAACATCATATTTCACATTTTATCGAAATGTTTGCTAAAAACTATGTTAAAAAAATGCCTCTCCACGGCACTAAGGTAGGAATGGCAACCCTGTTTACTACTTCATTATATCTAATTTTAAAAGATATTGATTTTGAAAGTATCAACTTAAATATAGATAAAAAGAAAAGAGCTAACCATATTAAAAAGGCTTATGGAAATAGGTCGGAACCTATTCTGTCTAACCTTGAAAAAAGATGGGATAAGGAATATTTAACTAAGAGTGACCTATTGAAATCAAAAAAAATAATAATATCATTAATAAAAAAAGATCTAAAAACTATTAAAAAATCAAGAGAGATCCTTCAAGAACATGAGCTATTTAATCAAAACATCGTAAAAGAGATACCGAGAGAGTTACTAGAAAAGGCTTTGAAATACGGCTTTGAAATTAGGGCAAGATATACTATAACAACATTAATGAACCAAATTGGAGAGTTAGACAACATTATTGACAGATTATTAAATAGGTTTTATGATTAATAATAACTTCAGTATCATTTCAATAAATTTAATTAAAAATATTAATAATTTTTATAATTTTCAGAATTATTTCACTTTTTAAGAAGGAATTTTTAAAAACATCTATAATGTATTTAGTATGTAAACAATACATTTTTTTTAGCTTAATTGTCTGCACAACCATACAATATTTTAAAAAAATATTACTGGGGGTGAAACTAAATGTCAATGACTTCCCGAGAGAGAATTAGAACTACATTGAACCACAAAGAACCGGATAGAATACCTCTAGATTTAGGTTCTACAATCGTTACTTCCATCTGCAAAGGTGCCTATCTGGATTTAATGGACCACCTCGGTTTAGATTTCAAGGAAGAAGGTATTGAAATTATGGATGTAGTACAACAACTACCCGAACTAGACCAAAGGCTCCTTGATTGGGTTCAGGTTGATGTAGCTCCTTTAATGACAAACAGTCCCTCCACTTGGAATTTAGAAATTAAAGAGGAGGGGTCTTATTATACTTTTATAGATGAATGGGGAGCTAAACTTTACCGCCCTAAAGATGGTTATTACTATGACTATCGTGAATTCCCCATCAAAAGATCTACTTTACATGCTTTAGAAAAAATGGATTGGCCCGATCCAGACGATCCCGCTCGGATGGAAGGAATAAAGAAAAAGGCAAAAAATCTTTATCAAAATACGGATTATGCTATTGTAGGATCTCCGATATTTGGGGGAGGTATCTTTGAGCACCCCTCTAGAATTAGGGGCATGGAAGAGTTTTTGATGTCTACTGCCAGTAATCCTAAGTTTGCAGAAGCTATTATGGAAAAAATCACTCAGCTATATTTGAAGGCAACAGATAATTTTTTAGAAGAGGTTGGAGAATATATAGATGTTTTTGCTTATTGGGATGATGTTGGAATGCAAAATGGCCCAATGATAAGGCCCAGTTTTTATAAAAAGTATATTAAACCCAGGCAAAAGAGATTGTTCGATTTAGTAAGAAATAAAAGCGATGCTAAAATATTTCTACATTCTTGTGGAGCTAATTATAAATTCATACCTGATTTTATCGACATTGGGGTGGACATCCTTAATCCCGTCCAGGTATCAGCAAAAGGAATGGGTACAGAACAGTTAAAAAGAGAATTTGGAAAGGACATCTCATTTTGGGGTGGGGGAATAAATTCACAAAAAGTACTTCCGTTTGGTAGCAGAGAAGATGTAAAAGATGAGGTTAAAAAGCGGATAGATGATCTTGCTTCTGGTGGTGGCTTTGTTTTTGCAGCCGTACATAATATCCAAAACTTTGTACCACCCGAAAACATTGTAGAGATGTTTAATACATTAAAAAACAACTGGAAATATTAGGGATATTTTTTAAAATAACTGTGGGTGTTAGTATTACACTAATTTTTTTATTTATATTTTTTTGAATATTACAATATTAATAATAAATAACCTATACTTAACCCTATCTCATCAATGTTAACAACGATATAATTAATTTAAAATATAATAATAACTGCTATAATTATTATTATTTAAAATACATAAACTTAATTTCATATTTGAGAAACAAGAAAAAAGGGGGTGTAGATTGACCTAGTAATATTTAATTAGATACGAGTATATTAGTAGATTTCTTAATTAAAAAGGAGGTTTAATTAATGTTTAAAAGAGTTAGTATTATTTTACTGGCAGTTACATTGATAATTGGGGTAATGGCACTTCCGGCCTTGGCTGATGAACATGAAGAAGACCCAGTGGAAATATATTTCTTCCCAGGTGGCAGTCCAGGTGGTACTTTTGCTACTGTTGTATATAATGGAGCAGAAGAAGCAGCAGAAATTCTTGGGGACCGTGTAGAAGTTCACTATCGCTGGTCAGAATGGAGTCCTCAGAAGATGGTTTCTCAATTCCAGGAAGCTGTAGCAGCTGAACCAGATGGGATAGCTATAATGGGTCACCCTGGTGATGACGCATACGAAGAATTTGTAGATGAAGCAATAGGTGAAGGCATTATAGTAACCAGTCAGAATACTACTTTACCTGAATTAGAAGCAAAATATAGTGGAGAAGGTTTTGGCTATGTTGGTCAGGAATTATATCCTTCAGGTCAAACCCTTGGTAAAGGTTGTGTTGATCGTTTTGACCTTGGTGAAGGAAATAAAGCTCTAGTTTGGGGCCTTAAATCTAAACCAACCCGTGGCCAAAGGACTCGAGGAGTTATTGATGCATTAGAAGAGGCAGGTTTAGAAGTAGATTACATGGAAATATCTGCAGAAGTAGATAAAGATGCTTCAAATGGTATCTCTACTATTGTTGGTTATTTAGAATCCAATCCAGACTGTGATTTAATAGTTACTGATCACGGTAACCTAACATCTTCCTTACAAACCTATATAGAAGCAGCTGGTTTAGGACCAGATGATATTATTGGAGCTGGCTTTGATCTATCAGCTGCAACTGCAGAAGGTATTGAGAATGGTTATACCGACCTTGTATTAGATCAACAGCCTTACTTACAAGGATTTCTTCCAATTTTCCAAATTTATCTCACTGAAAAATATGGGTTCTCTGGCTTACACATAGATACAGGTGCTGGACTAATTCATTCTGGAAATATTGAAATGATTGCTCCCCTAGCTGAAGAAGGAATTAGATAAAATAATTAAAATTAGTAAGAATGGTGGAGCCTTCTTGGCTCCATCCATTCTTTCTTATTTAGCAATAAAATAAATACATATACCTACTAAAACAGGAGGTAATATTTATGAGTTTAATTGAAATGGAAAATATAGAGAAACTTTATGGAAAGGTAGTGGCCTTAAAAGGTATAAATTTTGAGGTGGGATCGAACGAAATTGTCGGTTTAATGGGGGACAATGGTGCTGGAAAATCTACTTTAATAAAAATAATAACTGGCTTACACCCTTTTAGTAAAGGGACTATGCATATTAAAGGACAAAAGATTAATCCAAAAAATTATAGTGTAAAAGAAGCTCACGATTTAGGAATTGAAACTGTCTATCAGGAACAAGCATTGGCAGATAAACAAGCTTTATGGAGAAATATTTTCCTTGGCAGGCAAAAAACAAATTGGCTGGGTTTTATTAAAGTAAAGGAAGAGAAAGAAGAAACCAACAAAATAATGAGAGAATCGATGGGTTTTACTGGTATAGGAGCCAATCCTGATTCAAATATTAAGACCCTTTCCGGAGGAGAAAAACAGGGGGTTGCGATCGGAAGAGCGATGCACTTTGACGCGGACCTTGTTATCCTAGATGAACCAACAATGGCGCTTTCATTACAAGAAGTTGAAAAAGTACTTAACTTTATCCGTGATATTAAAAAAAGAGGGAAATCCTGTATATATATTTCACATAACGTTGCAAATGTTTATCCGGTTTCAGACCGCTTTGTTGTTTTAGATCGTGGTGAGATCGTAGGCAGATATGTTCGAAAAAATATTTCTTTAGAAAATCTTAATAAAGAATTAATCGAACTTACTAAAGTAGAAGGATAGGTGATATAATGAAATCAAAATTACTTGACTCCAAAAATATTGCCAAATATAAAACACAGTTAGGGCTGCTCGGCATTACATTCATCGTACTTCTTTTATTTATAATTACTAGTCCTAATGTTTTTCTAAGTCCGAGAATATATAGGTCATTTCTTACAACAGTTCCCTTTGTTGGTATAATGGCCTTAGGGTTAACAATGATTCTGGCTATGGGAGAAATTGATCTATCTTTTCCCGCAGTTATGGCTTTATCTGGTTTTGTCTTTGCTATAACTTTTAAAACCACCGGCAGTATTACTCTTGCTGTTTTAGCTTGTTTGGCCGTCGGAGCAGTAGTAGGTCTTCTTAACGGGTTGTTAATAACAAAAATTGGTATCCCGTCGATAATTGTTACAATTGGTATGCAGTTTTTTATCAGAGGGTTTAGCAACATAATATCCCAGGGTAGAGCACACTCATTATCCCTGGAGGGAAATTTTTACTACAAACTTTTTAGGGGAAGTTTCTTTAATATACCTTCTCAATCAATTTGGTTTTTAGTAATAGCTATTTTACTTTGGTTAATTCTTTTTAGGCATAAATTTGGAGAACATATTCTCTTTACTGGTGATAACGAAGATGCAACAAAAATGATGGGAATCAATGTAGATAAGGTTAAAATACTTACTTTCATGTTAATGGCAGTTCTGGCTTCTTTTGCCGGAATACTTGATATCTTTCGGATGAGAACCTGGTGGCCGACAATGGGTGAAGGTTATCTAATGATGACAGTTGCTACTGTATTTGTTGGTGGTACTTCAATGTTTGGTGGTGAAGCAACAATATTAGGGACTTTAGTCGGAGCATTTTTGATTGGTTCGTTACAAGCTGGGATAGTAGCTGCAGGCCTCTCAGGCTTTTGGACCCAATTTATATATGGATTACTAATATTATCTGCTGTTACCCTTCATACGGTACTAAAAAAAGATAGATAAACCACTCCTAAATTAAAAACAAAATTAATAGATGGTCTCACACTGTTTTTAAGAAATTAAAGTTCAATATATATTAATGAGGAAATTTGAAAGATTTTTTTATTTAAGTCTCTAACTTAAAACCAGACATTTTTATTTAATAGAATGGATAGTTTTCCTATCTTCCAAAACTATTTTAACATTTGGGGAGTATCATTTAAAAATACTTTTTTCATCCTATTCAATCTGCTATTCACAGCAGCTTAAATTACTTTATTGTCTTCTCTAAATAGGCCTTGCTCAACTTATTTTGATTTGTCATAATTATCTCTATTTAATCTTAACTAGATAATCTGGTTGGTCTTGATAAATTTTGTTTAACTAATTGTTTCCTTCTATCTTTTTGAAGTTCACTTATTTATCTATTGTACTACTTATTTTTAACTACTTTAAATTCTACAAAATCATATTATAATTAAGTTAGAATTATGTTTAAGCATTATAGATATAAGATCTATAAATATAATTAAAACAAATAAAGGTGATTAAATATGGCAGATAATTACTTACCCAAATATATAAAAATTAAAAATGACATCGAGGAAATGATTAATAAAGGGGATATAAAACCAGGTAATAAATTGCCGACTGAGAATCAACTAGCAAAAGAATATGATGTTAGCAGACATACAGTCCGTAAAGCCCTTAATATCTTAAGACAGGAAGGGATTTTATACAAAAAACAAGGAGTAGGAACTTTCTATAAGAATAATACTAACAAAACCACGAAAAATATTGGCTTTATAAGTATAAGCTTACACGCCTATATCTTTGCTGATATGCTTAGTTCTGTGGATAAAATCCTATATGAAAATGGTTATTCGATTTTACTGGGTAATTCAATGGATAATCATGAACGAGAAAAAGAAATACTAAAAGAATTCATAAAAAAGAATGTAGATGGTTTAATAATAGAACCTGCCAAAAGTGCTCGTAATTATCCAAACATTCCGCTCTTAAAAAGATTTGTGAATAATAATATTCCGGTGACTGTCTTAGATAGTAAGTTTGAAGAAGAAAGTATAAATAACATAACTGTTGATGATGAACACGGAGGTTTTTTAGCAACCAAATACCTACTAGAAATGGGCCATCAAAATATAGCGATGATCTATAAAGGTCTACATAAACCGGCAATAGGTCGTTTTAAGGGCTATAAAGAAGCTCTTAAACAAAACAAAATACCTATTTATAATGATTATGTTAAACAGTACCTTAATTCAGAATTTGAAGAAAGAGAGAATTTTATAAATGAAATTAAAAAAATTACACATGAACTAATGCAAACCGAACCTAAACCTACTGCAATTTTTTGTTTTAATGATCAAGTAACCATTCTGGTTAAGGAGTTTTTACAGGAGTTAGGTTATCAGGTTCCTGATGATATCTCTTTAGTGGGTTTTGATAATTCAAAACAAGTTAATTTTGAAAATATAACCTCAGTTGCCCACCCTAAAGAAAAAGTGGGAGAAAAGGCTGCAAAAATTACTTTAGAAAGAATTAAAGGTGGTAAATTTGAGTATTGTGAAGATATAGTTTTTAAACCAAAACTTGTAAAAAGAGGTTCTGTTAAAAAGATATAAGAAGGGGTGATATTTTGGATAACTTTAATAATTACAATGTTTGGTTTGTAACCGGTAGCCAGCATTTATATGGTGAAGATGTATTAAAAAAGGTCTCTGACGACTCTAAAAAAATCGTTAATGGTCTCAATAAAGCAAATAAAATACCGGTCAATATAGAATTCAAATCTGTGTTAACTAATCCAAGTGATATAAATGAATTTTTCCAGGAAGCTAATAAAAATGAAAAGTGTATAGGTATTATCACCTGGATGCATACTTTTTCCCCGGCAAAGATGTGGATTAGGGGTTTAAAAGCATTAAACAAACCTCTTGTTCACCTTCATACTCAATATAATAAAGAAATACCCTGGTCTAAAATTGATATGAATTTTATGAATACAAACCAGTCCGCCCATGGTGGTAGAGAATTTGGACATATTGTATCAAGATTAAAGAAAAGAAGAAAAGTAATTGTTGGTTATTGGCAGGATGAAGAGGTATTAGAAGAGTTAAAAGTATGGATCAGGGCTGCTGCAGCCTGGTATGATGCACAGGGGGCAAAAATAGCCCGTTTTGGCGATAATATGAGAAATGTTGCGGTTACAGAAGGAGACAAAGTAGAAGCAGAAATAAAATTGGGCTATTCTGTCAATGGTTATGGTATGGGAGATTTAGTTGAATATGTTAATAAGATTAATCCCAAGGAAGTAGCACGTGAATTATCTTTTTTAAAGGAAAAATATAAAATACCGCAAGAACTCAATGAAAATAATAGGCAGTCCATTAAAGATTCTATCCAGATAGAACTGGGGATTAGAGCATTTCTTGAAGAGGGTGGTTTCAAAGGATTCACGACCACTTTTGAAGATTTACATGGCCTTAAACAACTACCCGGTCTTGCTGCCCAGAGGTTAATGTATGATGGTTATGGCTTTGGAGCAGAAGGAGATTGGAAAACTGCAGCACTTGTTAGAGCGATGAAAGTTATGTCTGAAGGGCTTGTTGAAGGCGGTACTTCTTTTATGGAACAATATACTTACCATTTTGATGAAAATAATATGCAAGTATTAGGAGCCCATATGTTGGAAGTATGTGAATCGATAGCTGCCCAGACACCTTCCCTGGAAGTTCATCCCTTAGGTATCGGAAATAAAAAGGATCCGGCTAGATTGGTCTTTGATGCACCAGCCGGACCTGCAATCAACGTTTCAATAGTTGATATAGGTAATCGTTTCCGGATGCTAGTAAATGATGTTGATGTTATAAAAATAGACAAATCATTACCCAATCTACCTGTGGCAAGAGTAATTTGGAAACCAAAACCAAATTTAAAGTCAGCTGTTAAAGCCTGGATACATGGAGGAGGAGCCCATCATACAGGATTTAGCCAAACAATAGATGCCCGCTATATGAGGGATTTTGCGGAAATAGCAGGTATAGAATATCTCCATATAAATGATCAAACTACTTTAAAAGACTTCAAAAGAGATTTAAAATTAAATGATTTGTTTTACCATTTTCAAAATTAACTAGATAAATTTATGTTTCTTTAAAACTTATACTTCCGTATTTAGTATAAAATCTGCTGGTAAACATGAAATATTAATTCCAGACCAGCAGTTTTTTCTATAATTTATATCCTTAATTTTTTTAATTTAATCCAGAAATATCGAATATTTAAAGGGGGTTTTGATTATTATAACTACCCAACAAAATATTTTTAAAGAAATAATAGATAAAAAAGATAGGGTTACCCAAATTATTGAGAACAAT
Source organism: Halanaerobiales bacterium (assembly GCA_046482435.1). Taxonomy (GTDB): domain Bacteria; phylum Bacillota; class Halanaerobiia; order Halanaerobiales; family M55B127; genus M55B127. Next base: position 18,919 of record JAWOEZ010000029.1, on the reverse strand, counting down.
AATTTAGATGGTGTTTATCTAACTAAAAATGTGAACTTCAGTTGGTTTTTTGCAGGAGCAGAACATTATATAGATATTTCATCTGAAAAAAGTGCCAGCAGAATTCTTATTACAAAAAATGATATTATTGTTGAATCTGATAATATTGAAAAATCGAGGTTAGAAAATGAGGAATTAAGGTTTGATGAGCTAATCGATTATGATATGATTTTCTGGTATGAAGAACGTAAAAGTAAAGCCGGTAATTTTGGTTATGATAATGAGGAAGGAAATCATTTTTGTGTATCAGATCAAATTAAGAAATTAAGAATGCAATTAACCCCTAATGAGGTTGAAAGATATAAGAAGCTTGCAAAACAGACCGGCAATATAATTGAAGAAGTCGCAAAAAATATTAAGGTTGGAATCAGTGAGTATCAAATAGCGAGTAAATTAGCCCAAAAATGTTATAAAAAAGGGATAATTCCTGTTGTTAATCTGGTTGCTGTCGATGATAGAGTCTTTAAATACCGTCATCCACTACCTAAAAATAATACTTTAAAAAAATATGCGATGTTAGTTATCTGTGCAAAAAAGTGGGGTTTAGTTGCTAATGCCACCAGATTAGTTCATTTTGGGCCCTTGTCTGAAGAGTTAAATAATAAATATAAAGTTTTACAGGATATAGAGAAAATATTTTTAGATAATTCTCAACCGGGCAACAGTTTAAAAGATATATTCAGAAATAGTATAAAACAATATGAAAAAGTCGGTTATCCGGAAGAATGGAAAAAACATCACCAGGGAGGCTTAACCGGTTATAATTCTAGGGAAATAATAGCAGATTTCGATACCGATTATATTATTAAGGAAAATCAGGCATTTGCCTGGAATCCAAGTATAACTGGTACTAAGATTGAAGACACCTTCCTTTTAAAAAATGACTCTCTAGAATCTATAACTGAAACTGGAAATTGGGATTATAATACAATAACTATTCAAAACAAAAAAACTCTCAGACCTAATATTTTGATTAGAAACAACTGATAATTATTTAAGGAGGAAAAAGGTTGAAACACAGAGCTAGAGTCTTAACAGCATTAAATCATGAAGAACCTGATAGATGCCCTATGCAGATAAGTTTCACGCCTGAGTTTGCTGAAAGATTGAAAAAGAATATTGATATTGAAGATAATAAGTCTTTTCATAACCCACATGGTGGTGGGAATGATTATTTGCTTGAAAGGTACTTGGGAGAAGATATGTTGTTAACATCTGTCGGATGGGCAAATTCCTATTACCAAGAAGAGGGGACATATACTGATCAATGGGGAGTTAAATGGAAATCAGTTGAATATGATACCAAATACGGTAAAGGTAGATATACTGAGATCGTAGGACATCCTTTAGCTAAAGAGCAAGATATAGATAGTTATCAGACCCCTGATCCAAAAAGACCTGCTTTATACGAAGAATCAAAAAGGGTAATCGATCTTTATAAAGATAAATATTATATAGTAGGTGTCACTGTTACCACAATTTTTGAATGTGCCTGGGCTTTAAGAGGACTAGAAAGGATGTTGATGGATTTTATTGAAAAACCAGACTTAGCAAATGAAATATTAAAAATACCCTTCCATTATCACTTAACTGCTGCTAAAAAATTAGTAGAAATAGGCGTAGATATGATCTGGATAGGTGATGATATGGGCACTCAAAATTCAATGCTTATTTCTCCAAAACTCTGGCGTAAGTTTTTTAAACCAAAAATGGCAAGCTTTATATCAGAATTAAAAGAAATAAATCCTGATCTTAAAGTAGCCTACCATTCCGATGGAGTTATTCATCCCATAATACCTGATTTAATTGAAATTGGCCTGGATGTTCTCAACCCGATACAACCCAAAGCGATGAATCCCACAGCTCTGAAAAAAAAGTATGGTAATAAATTAGCCTTTTGGGGTACTGTTGATGAACAATACACCCTACCTTTCGGTTCCCCGGCAGAAGTACGAGAAGAAGTAACTTCTAGAATAAATAATGTGGGGGAAAACGGTGGTTTAATTATAGGGCCAACTCATCACGTCCAATTAGATACACCTCTGGAAAATTTCTGGACTATGGTAAATACTGTAAAAAATAGTTGATATATATAAAATATACTTTGGAATAGTCACATAAATTTTAAAATAAATTGAATATAGTTTATTATTGTTATTAAAAGGAGGTTGCTAGATGTCAATTATAAAGACAAAAAACTTATCAAAAAACTTTGGGGAAATAACTGCTCTGGATGGGATCAATTTGGAAGTAAAAGAAGGAGAAGTCTATGGTTATATAGGTCCTAATGGGGCAGGAAAAACAACCACACTCCGAATTTTACTGGGAATTATTAAAGCAGATCAAGGTAAAGCAACAGTATTTGGACAAAATTCCTGGAGGGACGCTGTAGATATTCACAGAAAAGTTGCTTATGTACCAGGAGAAATAAATTTATGGCCCAATCTTACAGGAGGAGAGATAATTGATTTATTTTTAAAATTACGGGATTCCAATAACAAATCTCGCCGTGAAGAGTTTATTGAAAAGTTCGATCTGGATCCCTCCAAAAAGTGTAGTTCCTACTCTAAAGGTAATCGCCAGAAAGTTGCTCTAGTTGCTGCTTTTGCCGCCGATGCCGATCTATATTTATTAGATGAACCCTCCTCAGGGCTTGACCCTTTAATGGAAAAAGTATTTCAAGAATGTGTGATGGAATTTAAAGACCAAGGAAAAACTGTATTTCTTTCCAGTCATATTTTATCGGAAGTGGAAAAACTATGTGATAAGGTTAGTATTATTCGCCAGGGTGAAATTATAGAATCAGGTAGTTTAGATCAACTCCGACATTTAATGAGAACCAGAATTCTTGTGAAAACAAAACAAGAAATTACCGCCCTAGAGGAAAGAAAAGGAGTACATGATCTACAAAAAAAGAATGATTCAATTATTTTTCAGGTCGATGCAGAAAAATTAAATGATATAGTTCATTATCTTAGCAAATTTAAAATTGAAAAATTGGAAAGTTCACCACCAAAATTAGAAGATATATTTATGCATCATTACCATGAAGAAGGTGATCAACAATAAATGTCAAAAAAACTATATCATAATACAGAAAAATTGATCAGTTTTATATTTAAAAGAGAAAAAATTAGAATTTTAGTCTGGATTATTATTATAACCGGAATTACCATCCTGGTCGCCTCCGCCTATACGGAGTTATTTACTAGCCAGCAGGAAATATCGACTTTTGCTCAAACCATGCGAAATCCTGCCATGACAGCCATGGTCGGACCAGGTTATGGTCTGGATGATTATACTGTGGGAGCGATGATGGCCCACCAAATGTTGCTTTTTACCGCGATTGCCGTGGGCATTATGAGTATCTTTTTAGTAGTTCGTCATACTCGCCGAGATGAGGAGAGTGGACGTATTGAAATGGTTCGTTCACTTCCAGTAGGGCGTTTAGCCAATTTAGTATCAACAATTTTTGTCTCCTTAATAATAAATATATTCCTGGCCTTAATTGTAGGTTTGGGATTATATATATTAAGAATTGAAAGTATAGGTCTAGAAGGCTCGTTATTATATGGGGCTGTATTAGGAGTGACAGGAATTTTCTTTACTGCAACTACCGCTTTATTTGTACAGTTATCGGAAAATACCCAGAGGGTTATTGGATATTCATTTGGCTTTTTAGGAATTGCTTATCTGATTCGGGCAGTTGGTGATGTTAGTAGTGAAACTTTATCCTGGTTTTCACCCTTAAGTTGGATTTTAAGAACTCAGGTCTATGTAAATAATTACTGGGGGCCGCTATTGATCACAATAGGAGCTGCAGGCATAATTATGGCAGCAGCCTTTTATTTGAATTCAATTCGGGATTTAGAAGCGGGCTTGGTACCCACTAAATCAGGTAGTAAAACGGCTTCAGCTTTTTTGAAAAGCTCTTTTGGCTTGGCCTTTAGACTTCAGCGAACAGCTATAATCAGCTGGATGGTTGGCCTATTTATTTTAGGCTTATCCTATGGTTCTGTATTGGGGGATGTAGATGCCTTTTTGGAAAGTATTGATTTTTATAAAGAAGTATTTATTATTGCAGAAGGGTTTTCACTGGCAGAACAATTTCTGGCAACTCTAATGTCGATTATTTCGATTATTTCTACTATTCCCGCCCTTATATTTATTTTCAAACTTAAAAGGGAAGAATTTAAAAACCGGACTGAAAATATTTATGCGCGAGCTGTATCCCGAACTAGATTAATGAGTAGTTATCTGTTAATTTCTTTTATCAGCAGTCTGGTCATGCTATCACTAGCTGCTTTGGGTTTATGGTCGGCGGGAGCAGTGGTTATGGAGGAACCACTTTCTTTTAAGACTGTCTTTAACAGTGCTTTAGTTTATCTTCCTGCTATTTGGGTTATGATCGGTCTGGCTATATCAACTATTGGCTATATACCGCACAGAACAATTTTGACCTGGTTTTATCTGGGTTATTCCTTTTTTGTAGTATATCTGGGGGATTTGATCCAGGTCCCAAACTGGATGGTTAGAATATCTCCCTTTGGTAATATACCTCAAATTCCAATAGAAGGTATTAACTATAGTAAAATATTATTATTAACTGCTATTGCAGGAGGATTAATTATAACTGGTTTTATAGGTTATAATCGTCGGGATATAGAGGGTTGATAAGTAATTAAATAATTGATAAACACTTTATGGAATAGTTTTAGTATTATTAGTATTTGCTTCATAAGAATCAATAATTATTAATATATTATACCAACATTTTAATAAATTCAGACTAAGTATAATATATTAATAGGGGGTTAATGCAATGTTGCCAAGTTACCTTTCAATAATGCCTAAAATAATACCATTATTAGTATTATTAATAATGGGCTACATATTCGAAAAAAAGAAATTTATATCTCATAATACTATTTCAGAAATTAAACATTTTATATTAAATATTACTTTACCAGCTTTATTATTTACCGCATTTTTGGATATTGAGTTTAAAAAAGAATATCTTGTTATTATAATTTTTATAATTCTTATAAATCTTTTCATGTTATTACTCGGTAAAAAATTGAGCCCCTTAATTAAAAAAGACGACCCTTACCTTAAATTGATGTTCACGGGTTTTGAAATGGGTATGATTGGAATCCCTTTGTTTACAGCAATCCATGGTCTCGAAAATGTAAAATATATCGGAATAATTGATATCGGACATGAAATATTTATTTGGTTTATTTTGTTAGGCATCTTATTTAAACTAAGACGGGACAGCAAAGAAGTTAGTTATATTGATTTATTTAAATCTTTTATTTCATCACCTGTAATTATTGCGATTTTATTGGGTCTATTGGTCAATATATCAGGGCTTGGTTTGATAAAAGAAAGTAATCTTTTAGTCCTTTCATTTATGGAAAGTATTGAAATGATTGCCGGATTAACCGTCCCCCTCATTCTGATAATCATCGGATATGAGATGAAATTTAAAACTAAAAATCTCTCAATACCGCTAAAAATAATTGGAATTAGAATGATCGTTTTAATACCTTTGGCCTTAATCATCAATAAATTCCTATTTATGCAGCTATTAAATTTAGATAATATGTACAATCTTGCCCTATTTACTATGTTAATAATGCCTCCCCCCTTTATTATTCCTTTATTTATAAAAGAAAAAGAGTTAGAAACCCGTAAATATGTTTATAATACATTATCTTTAGGTACTTTAATTTCTATAACTATTTTTATTGCTGCTACAATAATGGGCTTAGGTTAAACACTAAAAAGCAGTTTACCTTTCATCTTTTACTACAATAAATAGAGAAATAGAGCTAACTAAATTACTAGTTAGCTCCTTAATAATAAATATCTATAAAATGTGGTTTAAACTAATAACTCCAAAAATATTGTGGCTAATCCTAAGAATGCAAAAAATCCGAAGACATCAGTAGCAGTTGTTAAAAATATCGCTGAAGCGAGGGCGGGATCTATACCCATTGCTTTTAAACCGAGGGGAATTAAAAATCCAAATAGGCCGGCAATCAGTAAGTTAAATACCATTGCCGCAAAGATAATAATACCTAAAAATGGATTACCGGTTATTAAATAAAGAACACCACCGGTTAGTAGACCAATTGCTAGTCCGTGGACTAACCCTAACAATCCTTCTTTGATTACTAATCTCCAAGTTTTACCCTCTTCAACCTCACCAAGGGCAATTCCCCTAATCACAACGGAAAGGGTCTGTGTCCCTGCATTACCGCCCATTCCTGCTACAACAGGCATTGCTGCAGCCAGGATAGCTACTTTAGCAATCACATCTTCAAATAAACCGACAGTAAATGCAGCTAAAAAGGCTGTTCCTAAGTTAATAAATAGCCAGGGAAGCCTGCGTCTTATTGATTTAAAGAAGGGACTGTTAATACTTTCTTCTTCATCAACCCCAACCATTCGAAACATATCCTCAGTGTTTTCAGCTTCAATTACATCGATAATATCATCAAAAGTGATTATTCCTAATAACTTATTATTCTTATTTACAACCGGCATTGCAGAGAGATCATACTTTGCTACTTGTTGGGCAACAATTTCCTGGTCAACATCTGGTTGGACAGAAATAATATTGTCATTCATAATTTCTTTTAACTTGGTATCATCGGAATTATTAAAGATATCTCTTAATTCTACAACCCCTACTAATTCTTTTTTGTAATTCTGTATATATATCATATCGATAATTTCAGTTTTGGGTCCAATATACCTAATTTTTTCTAATGCTTGAGCAACTGTTAAATTTTCATTAAATATGATATATTCTGTGGTCATGATACCACCGGCAGACTCAGTATCATATCCTAAAAGCTGTTTTAAAACCTCAGCTTCAGATTGTTTCATATGTCTTAGTAGATTTTTACTCATATCGATAGGCAGATTACCTAAGATATCAGTAATGACATCTGTAGCTATATAGGAAAAAATATCGATGATTTCATCATATGTTTTAGCTTTTAATATAGTAATTTGAAGATCTTCTTCGGATTGTTCAACTATTTCTGCTAGATCTTCATTATCCAAAAGGTCAGCTATATCTTTAACTTTATCTTCTTCCATCTTAGATAAAGCTTCTGCGATATCAATCGGATACTTATCCTCAAGCCATTCTTCATCAACAAAAATATCCTTTTCTATGTATTCCTGCATATCTTCTTTAATATTATCAATTTTGTCTGTCATCTAAAAACCTCCTGTCTATCTATCACTATTTTAATGTCTAGATACATTTTACAATATTATAGTCAAAAAGTAAAAGGTATGGAGTTAGATAAATCTAAACCAATTTTATTATTTCAGGACAACTTTATCATTGATATTATAACAATTAATGGATATAATAATATAAAAGATAAAAAAGTCACATTTACTTAGAGGAGTTTTTAAAAATGGCTCAAAATGAATATATGGAGGTTAAGGATATCTTAACCTCATCGATTGAATTAAAAAAACAAAATAAATTTCGGGAAGCTAAAAACAAATTACAGTCCGCTCTCAGTGAATATCCGGATAATAGATATCTGAAGTCAAGTCTTGCTGACACCTTGACCAGAATTGGTGAAATGGAAGAAGCTCTTAAGCTTGCCGATGAGGTGCTAAACCAAAAACCTGGTGATTCACGCGCCTTAATCGTAAAGGGCAATGTCAATTTTTATAAAAGAGAATATAAGAAAGCACTTGAATTCTACGAACAGGCTGAAGTTAATAACGACAGTGACTATCTATCTTCCCGCCTAATAAGGACCGAACTTAAACTTAAAGAGTATCAAGAAGCGCTTGAGTTGTGTCAGAAGAAATTAGATGAAGACCCTGATAATACTTCCTTCCAAAAACTGATGGGAAGTATTTATGAGAAGATGGGTAAAAACGAAAAAGCCGCTCAATACTATGATAAATACTTGAACAAAAAACCAGAAGACGAATTCGCTTATAAGGAAAAATTAAAACTAAAAATGAAAAATAAAGATCCCGAAAAAGCAGTTCAAGAACTTAAAACAATGTTAAAAATTGGTGATAAGGGAGATAATGTATTTTTACACCACCTTCTGGCTGAAAAATTAGAAAAAATAGATAAATATCAAGAAGCCTTTAAGGAATACATGAAATCATTAGAAATAGAACCCGGCAATGATTTTGCTGTTAAACAAGCAGGGTTCAGTCTTTATAAAATGGGAGAATACGAAAGGGCCCTTGATTATCTCCAGGAAGCTTTTCGTAATGACCCTTCAGATTATTACATAAAAGCTACTTTAGTCAGTATTTATAAAAAGACAGGCTTAATTGAAGAAGGTATCGAATTTTTCAAAGAAATTATAAATAATAATCAGGGGTATAATAAATTATGGGGTACTGTAAAAAAACTTAGTAAAGAATTAGGTGATAAAAACGATGAAAATTAAAGACCTTGTAGATGTAAAAGAGGTCCGAACCGTTGTTCAAATGGCCGATATCAAAGACCCTAAATTAAGGGACTTTTTAACCGAAAGCTTTGTTATTACTGCGGAAGTAGAAAAAGTTATGCTTTCTTTCTTCAATGATCTCGTAAAAAAAGAAGGGAAGGGATACTTCTTAGAAGGTAATTTCGGTTCAGGTAAATCACATTTATTAAGCGTAATCAGTCTTTTATTAAACTACCGTAAATCCTGGCAGCATATATTAAACCAAAAAGATTATTCTGATCGCCTGGAACAGCTCTCTGAAGAAGTTTCAGACCAAAACTATATCACAATAAACCTTTCTCTAGTAGAACATAGCAATAAAGAATACCTTGAAGATATAGTGATGGAAGAAATAATGAAATTTATCAATGAAAACGAGAAACTTTCAAGTATTAATTTTAAAGGTGAAGAAGAATTTATTGAAAAAATATCGAATATCATAAAAGGTGAACATCAGAATATACTTAAGAGTTTTTTAAGAGAAAATAATATTAAAGAAGATGAACTCTTTAAAACCGGTAATCTCTATCTAATAGAAAAATTACTTGAAAGATTAAACTTGCCTTACCGTTTCAGTTATAACAGACAGCAGATTTTTGACCAGATTACAGAAATAATCAATAATTATGAATATGAGGGCCTTATAATTTTAATTGATGAGCTCTCTGAATTCCTTCGTTCTAAACCAGATGGGCGCCGATTTAATGAAGACATTAGATTTATGCAGTTTTTAGGTGAATATGCTAAAAGACAGCCCTGCTGGATAATGGCTACCCTGCAGGAAGAAATAGAAAAAACTGGAGAAACAACTCCTGAGGCTTTTAACAAAATAAAAGACCGCTACCCGACCCGCTTCTATCTAACCGGTCAGCATATTAAAGAACTTATTAATAAAAGACTAATTGAAGTAAGAGAAGGAAAAATGGATCAGGTTAAAGAGGTCTATCAAAAATATAAAACATCTTTTCCTACTCTTAACTTTTCAGAAGATGAATTTGTAAAATTATTTCCCGTTCATCCCGGAGCAATTAATCTATTGGATAACTTAAAACCATTATTTTCCCAGCACAGGGGTATCATCGATTTTATCCATTATAGGTTAAAAGGGGACTCTAGCCGAGATATTGAAAGTATGATGGACAATTCAGCTGAAAATATCTTAACAGCAGACAAAATATTTGACCATTTTGTAGGCAGAATAAGGGAGATGATGGAGACCAACCCTTATTATAATAAAGTATATAAATATTACAAACAAGAGATAAAGTCACTTCTAGACCCGGAAGAACAAAAAACTGGAATGAAAATTATTAAACTTTTAATTTTATTCAGTATTTCTCCTATCAATAAGAGATACACTGTAGAAGATATCACAAACCTGCTGTTTGTTAAAATAACAGACCTTGAACCTTCTATTAATTATGAATATATAGAAGATATTCTAAATAGGCTTTATCAACATGGGGCCTATCTAGTCAAAGAAGAGGGTCAAGATAAAAAATCTAATAAATATTTCATAGATCTAGAAGCTGATGTTAACCTGATTATAAAAAGAAGAACTGAATACATAAAATCAAACCTCTTTGAAAATGATAAAAGGATCTTTACAAAACTGGGAAAACAGGTCAAAGAGAAGTTCCTACCATTAAATAACCTATTTGCAAACAACCGACAGAAGAGAACGGTTACCTGGCAGAATACAGAAAGAAAAGGCTTTCTATACTTTTTACCGCTAAGAGAAATTTCAATTGATAACCTCAAGCAAACCGCTCAGAGACTGACCAATGATGAAGAAGACTTTATGTTAATAATTAGTTATGCTCTTGATGTAGACCAGGATAAAAAGTATTTAAAAGATGTTTTAATACCTGAACTTAAGGAAGAAGAAAAAAATTCATTTGCATTCTGGTTCCCGGAAGAACTAAAGAATAAAGAATTTTTAAAAAATGCCTTAGCTAAAATAATATTATTGGAAAAATATGAAAAAGAAAGTTTTGAAACAGCCGAAAAAATAAAACAACAGCTCAATACACTAATCAAAGAAGAAGTAGACCGGATCAGCAAGATATTTAGGGATGCCTACTTTGAAGGAAAAGTAGTTAATGGTTTTAATGAATCAATCGTTAATTTAGATGAAATGGGATTTTTACCCTTTCAACGGTTATTGAATAAAATTGTTGCAACCCTTTTAGAAGAAAGATATCCCGATCATAAAAAGATCAATCCCTATCAGACTGTATTAACCACAGACCGCATGGATGCTGTATTAGACGGATTTATAAGTTCAGGAGACATAGATAACCTTAAAAATCTAAGCGGACGCGCCCTGGGTGTAATAGATGCTTTTATGAAACCATTAGGTTTAATCAAAAAGAGGAAAAATGGGGTGAGGCTGACCATAGAACCCGGCAAAAATCCCCTTATCAAAAAACTATTTAAGATCCTTGATCAAGAAAAAACTCCACTTAAAGAAGTATACTGGAAACTAAGAAAAGGGAGTTACGGTCTCAGCCGAAAGCAGTTTAAGCTATTAATCTATTCCCTGCTTTATTCTGGTTATCTAACCGCATATAGTGGAAGACAAAAAATTAGTTTAAAGAACCTAAATGCCCGCAACTTTAACCGGATCAGATATATTGGTTATGGAGAACTAATAAGTGAAGAATTCCAGGCAATACTAAGTGACTGTTCACTATTACCACCACGTTATCAAAAAAGACATTTTTCATTACCATTACAACAAAACATCTGGAAACATCTAATTGAAAAGAAAAAGGAACTTTCTGAAGATCTGGACCGAATGACCTACCAGGTTGAAAGGCTAAAAAATGACAGCAATTTTAATGATTTTAACCTAAAACAAATCAACGGTTACATCAGTAAAGTAAAAGAGCTCCTTGATGAAATTATGGTGAGTTACTCCTCAGAAGAGGGCTTAGAGAGGTTTGCTTCTAAATACAGAAACATGCCCAATATAGAAACATATCTAACTAAAGTAGCACAGATCAAGTACTTTTTAGAAAATAATTTAAACGATTATAAAAACATAGTAAACTACTTAAAAGATCCCGACTTAAAAATACCAAAAACGGATACCTATCAAGAAATAAGTAGTTTTAGGGAAAATCTCCTGTTATCTATAGCAGATGATGCCGTAATTTATGATAGTGATTTCTGCTCTGAATTAAAGAAAAAGTTTTCTGAATTTAAACAACAATATATCGACCTCTACCAAAAAGAACACAACAAACAAAAAGGTAATGAACGGTTTAAGCCCATTTTAGATATCAAAGATAAACAGGGCTACCAGATTCTAAACTATTTCTCTGACATAGAACTAATTTCCGTCAAGGACGATCTTGTTAAGGTTGATAGATTAATTTCTAAAGCCTTAAGCAATAAATGTAACCAAAATACCTTAAACATTTTACAAGATAGGCCAGTTTGTGATTGTGGATTTCAACTCGGTGATAGTATTGAACTTCCCTCTAAAAAGGAAATACAACAAATAATTGATTCTGGCGTTCAGCAGTATATTAAGAAATTAAAAAATCCAGAATACCGGGATAAAATCGTTGAATATTTAGATAATATGGAAGCTGCCGGAAATAAGCGTTTTGCGAGACCGGTCAGAAATCTCCTCAAGATCAAAACAGACCATAATCTTTACAGCAAGCTGTCAAATATTTTAAACCGAAATATAATAAAGAGGATTAATACGGTGCTCTCGGGTAACATATCCTTGGTCGAAAGAAGTTTAGATGAACTCTATGAAAATTTGATCAACAGAAGCTTTTCACCTACTCAGATCAGACAAATATTTAAAGAATGGCTGGAAGGCAGCTCCGGTATAAATGAAAGAACCTATATCAAGGTTATCGGAAATTTAGGGCAAAAAAACAAACAGGCTGATCAAGAAAGTAATAGCAGTATAATCTCAGATCATGTAAAACAGAATTTCCCGGAATTAGAATTAATTATCAACCACACTGATATTAATGTCTTTTGCAAACTATTTGCTGTAGTGGCCTGGAAAAATTTTTATCGGATTAATTCTGGTCTAGAAGAACTTATAACCCTCATCATACCTGAAAACAGCACTGTCTTAATCGCAGAAATTAAACAGGATAGTTCTTTAACTAATTCGCTAGATGAAATGAATGAAAAAATATTCAGCGGTGAGGATAATATCACCCTCAAAACAGCCTTGATGAAAAAAATTGATGAATTAGATCTTACTAAAAATTTAATCGATATTATATCTCCGGCCAACATTAAAGAGGTAATAGAGGCTATAGATACAGAACCGCTTTCTAAAAAAATGATAAATAGACTATTGGTTCAATTTATAAAAATAGTAGAGAACATCCACCTCAGTTTAGAGGAAAAAGAAGAATATATCGAAATAATTAAAAATAAAAAGCAGAACTTAAATAATGACCATCTTTATGACTATAAATATAATAATTATAACCTGGCCCAATATTATCTATCTCTGGAAAGAAGCTTTAGCTTTCTTGATTCAAAAGATAACATCAATGATATTAAGGAATGGAAAAAGGTCCATGTCGACTATTTATCAACCTTAGAATATGATTACTTTAAAGTATCTGAACTATCTGATAGCTTAAATGTCCAGGATGTTATACCCAGAACAATTAAATTTAAAAAGATTAAACAGACTTTAGGTAATTACCAGAAACTCTTTACTAACTTTCATGACAGCCGCGATATTATGGGAGAGGACCATGAAAAATTTATGGGCAATAACTTGATTTACTTATTAGATGAAAGATATCCTTCTTTGATGAAAAAGATGAATGCTGAGCGAGGTTACTGTCTGCTTCTTGATGGAATGAGATGGGATCTCTGGAAGGTTATTAAAGCAGAAATAAATAAACAACTTTCCCTTAGATTAATTGAGGAAGATTCTCTGCTTGCCTTAACACCAACTAATACCGAAAAACAACTTGATGCTTTACAGGAAGCTGGATTGAATATAGATTTTATTAAGCAGAGTAAAGTCATTAATAGCTATCAATCTTTAGCTCAAAATAAAAATTCTTGTAATGAAATAATTAAGTTCTCCTTTATAGATGATAAAGTTCACAGTTCTAAAGACAAGTATAATAATTTTATACAAGAAATCACTTTTCAAACACAAAATCGGTTAATCCCTTTTTTAGAAAAGATGCCTGCTTCAACAGCAGTACTTATCTTTTCAGACCATGGTTTTACTATTAACCATAATTTTAAAAGTGAAAATAAGTTTACAGAACCACGTTACCTGCATGGAGGGAAATCTTTCAATGAGATTATTGTTCCGTGGGCATTTATGTATAAACCATAGTTATATTGTAAATGGTCAAATAATTTTCCTGATTTTATAAAAAGAATGCCAGAACATTAAAATTCACACAGTTATTTTAACTCCCATTTTAGGGAGTTTTTTTATTTTAACCCTTTTTTATCTTAAAAATAATCAATTTAACAGTTATTAAAAAATTATCTTTAATTTTATTCACTAATAACGATAAAAATATTTAGACTAAATTATAAATTTTAAATCTAAAATATTTGTTTAGAATAAATATTATATTTTTATTGACATATATTTTTGAAAGTTATATACTATGTATGAACATAAAAACATATTATTTATATATTTATTTAAAAGGGGTTGATCGAATGCCTGGTGGATTTACTAAAGAAGAAAAAAAACAAATTATTACCAATTTAATTAAAGAAGGAACTAAACTATTTAGTATATATGGTTTGAAAAAAACAACTATCAGAGATTTAACAAAAGCTGTTGGAATCTCTCAGGGATCATTTTATAATTTTTTCAATTCAAAAGAAGAACTTTATTTTGAAATATTAGATAAGGAAGGTCAAAGGTTACGGGAAGAACTAATGAAATATTCAGAACTTGTTAAAGAAAATCCTCGCAGAGGAATAAAGAAAATTCTTTTAGAAGCATATACATCTCTAGAAAAAAACGACTTATTTAAAGACTTATTTTCTGAAAATACCTATGAAATTCTAGTAAGAAAATTACCAGAAGAAAAAATTGAAGAACATATAAAAATGGATATTTCTGAAATTATACCCTTAATTAAAGAAGGACAGAAAAAGCAAATTATTAAAAATGCGAACCCAGAAGTAATCACAGGAATTTTACATTCCTTATTTTTCATAACACTTCATAAAGATGATATTGGGGAAAAAGCATTTAATAATTCTTTTAATTTGCTTATTGATTTAATAGTTGATGGTCTTGTTAACGAAGGTGAAAAATAATGAAATATATCATAAAAACAAAAAACTTAAGTAAAAAATACGGTTCATTAACAGCCGTAAATAACGTTTCTTTAAAAGTACAAAAAGGTAAAATATATGGTTTCTTAGGTATTAATGGGGCTGGAAAAACTACTACCATCAGATTAATATTAGGTATGGTAAAACCAACAGCTGGTAATTGTTTTTTGTTTGGTAAAGATATAACAAATTTATCAAAAAAAGTCTGGAATGAAATTGGTTATCTAGTTGAAAATACTCATTCTTACCCTGAATTAACCATTAGAGAAAATTTAAAGATAGTCTATAAATTAAGAAATTTAAAACAAAAAAATGCAATTGATAATATTATAGAAAAATTAAAACTTTCCAGATATCAAGATTTTAAAGTAAAAAACTTATCATCAGGTAATATACAAAGGCTTGGTCTGGCCAAAGCACTTATTCATAAGCCAGAAATTCTTTTATTAGATGAACCAACCAAAGGACTTGATCCCGCAGGAATAGTAGAAATAAGAAAATTACTAAAAAATTTAGCTGAAAATAATGGAACAACTATTTTTATTTCAAGTCATATCTTAAGCGAAATTTCAAAACTGGTTAATAAAATAGGTATAATTAATCAGGGTAAATTAATCCAAGAAGTTGATAAATCTGAGTTGGAAAAATATAAAGAAAAAAAATTAATTATTAACACTAATGATAATAAAAAGGCCAGACAGATTCTTAAAGAAAATAAATTATATATAAAAGAGAATAAAGAAGGTTATTTAGTAATTAAAAATAATGGAGCTCTTGAATCTCCTGATAAAATTGCTGTTCAATTGGTAAAACAGGGTTGTCCTCCTACTTTGTTAAAAATAGAAGAAGAAGATCTTGAATCATATTTTTTAAGATTAACAGGAATGGAAAATAAAGGAGAGATGCCTTATGAACAATCTAAAAGCAGCTTTGTGGGTTGAAATATTAAAAGTTAAAAAATCCAGAATATTTTGGATGACTATAATTGCATTTTCTTTTATTACAATTATAATTGCATTAATGATGTTTATACTTAAAAATCCAGAATTAGCCCGCAATACTGGTTTATTGGGGGATAAAGCTCAAATTATTGGAGAAGCCAGTTGGCCTTCCTATTTTAAAATTCTTTCTCAAATTATAGCAATGGGAGGACTAGTTGGTTATGGTTTTATAGCAAGTTGGATTTTTGGAAGAGAATTTTCTGATCAAACTACTGAAGATCTTTTATCATTGCCTACTTCTAGAACCACAATTATTACTGCAAAATTTATTGTGATGTTTTTATGGAGTCTTCTTTTATCTGGCTTAGTTTTATTTATTGGATTAATTGCTGGACAGATTGTTGAACTGTCGGATTGGTCCTCTACCATATTTTTAGGAGGAACAAATTTATTTATTATCACATCTTTAATGACGATAGCTATTTCCACTTTAGTGGCCTTTTTTGCAAGCTTCGGTCGTGGGTATTTACCTCCAATGGGTTATGTAATTTCAACAATTGTAATTTCTCAATTTCTCGCAGCTTTAGGTCATGGTTCTTATATACCTTGGTCAATTCCTGCTCTTTACAGTGGAGCTGCTGGACCAGCCCAATCTAATTTAGAACCAATAAGTTTCATTATTATTATAATAACAGCTCTTATTGGATATATTATTACTATTAGATGGTGGAGAACAGCAGAATTTTCTTAAGACTATTAAAAATGTAAAAAATAAATATTTTTATATAACCCTCTAAAATTTTTATTATCTATGATATAATTTAAAAAAGATAAATAATTTATAATATAATTCTTTTAAAAAATATTTTACTACATATGAGGATTCTCGGCTAAATCCATAAAATAACAGTCTAAAAACAGGAATAATAGTAAAAAATGGCTAAAATATTGAACTTTGAAAACTCCATACTGAAACCAACTATTTTTATAAAAAATTAAGCTAAAAATAGGCGCACTTCTCCTCGGGAACTGTAAGCTATTTTTAAAAATAGCTTTAGAATAATCTTTTATACCGGATTTATTTATGCTACTTTGTAATTAAACCAGGTGGTGACCCAGTCTTTTAGAGCTATAGCCGATTCTTTAATCCAGGCATTAGCATGTATGGCAGCATCCCGCATGATTATCCTGATAAGCCAGCGAGATTTAGAGCGGACATTATCATTTTCTAAATCATAATCTGTTTTGACCCGGCTGTTGCGCCTTTCAGAAGAAGTTCTTTTTTTCATCGTGTTTTTCCATTTATTTGAACCGCGTGGAGTGGTGGTAAATATGCGTTTATCCCACTCGGGTTTGGTATGAACAGTACGTCCATAATCAGAGTCGGTACAGTTAAAGATAGGGCAATTGAAGTTTTTACGGGTAACATGGGGACATCTCCATTTATGGCGGTGAAGTTTTTTATCAGGGCCCCAGTTAGTCATCAAAAAACCACCCTTGCAGATGGGAACACCATCTTCATTAACAGCTACAGGTGGATCATATTTAAAATTACCTTTGTTTTTTTCATTGAGGTCAATAAAAGGCTCAATGTTCCAGTGATCAAGCAGATCATAGGTAGCATAATTATCATGTGCACTATCTAAAATATCTTTACTGAAATTAAATTTGGGGTAAAGAGTTCTCATTTTAAATAGAGCTGTAGTATGGGATACGCTGTCATGTCTTGCAGCCTGATTGAGTACAGAACAGACAGGTAGGTCATAGGAACTATCAGCAGCAGTAAAGGTGTAGTTGCTGTAGCCATAGACATATCTTTCACGATAGCTATCCCAGCCCCAGTTAGCAGTGGGATCACTGAAGCGACGTGGACAGTTGCAGTTAAAGATCCCATTTTGACGGCATTCACAATCTCTGGTGCCCATGGGTGAGGCACCGGTTTCAAAAACCATGCCGTCACCGGAAACAGCCAGGTTAGTAGTATCTCCCAGGAGACCTCTTCTGGCAGAAGGTAGAACAAAACATTCTTTGAATATTTGTTGGAGATATTTATCAGCTTTTTCAGGTTGAGGTTTATCTTCGTCTCTAAGGATACGGTCAACCAGCCTTTGAACAACACCCTGATGTTTGGGCGGCTGTTTCTGGTTCTTTTTCAGTTTCTTATTAGATTTTGAAAGAGGCTTATGCATTTTAGTGCAGCGTTCAATTCGATGAGTAGAATCAAAATCACAGAGTCTGTCTTCAAAATCGTAAAAGGTACCGACTCCTGGGATATTACCGGGGTAAAAGCCGGAGATGATAGCCCAGAAGGGTTCGCTTTTTAATTTGTTAACCCAGCGGGTAATGGAACCACCGTCACCATACTGGCACATCAGCCAGTAGGAGCGGAAAAGGCAGACAGGATCCCATGGTTTTTCACCTCTGGGATGATAGGTAAAAAGAAGAATGTCTCGAACAGGAGTAAGGTCGGTGGAAAAAGCCTTAAAGATAATGGTAGCCTTTAAAATGACAGTTTTAAAGAAGTGATCATTGGCATAATAGACATTAAGTAGAAGGATTAAATGACTTCGAAACTCTTTGTGAGAACGTTCTGATTTAAACATAAAAAACACCATCCTGTTTTATAGTATTTAGGGTAAAAATATGTCCCTATATTTAATTATGGATGGCCTGGAAAATAGCGAAAATGAAAAAGTCAAGCCTGAGAATAAAGCATAGATAGAGCTGAAAGGTTAAGAATTTAATATATCTAAATAATGATGTGTTAATCGCAGTTTATCTGCTTTTTAAAGGGTTTAATGACAGTGGAAAATATTGGTTTCAGGTTGGAGTGAAAAATTTTGGAAGGTGCTATTAAGTCTTATGAATAAAGGGCTTATTTAGCCGAAAATCTTATATATTTAAAAAGGAGTGATACATTATAATGGATACGGTAGTATATCCCGGTAGTTTTGATCCTATTACAAAGGGCCATATTAATATTATAAAGAGAGCTGTTAATTTATTTGATGAGGTTATTGTGGCGGTTTTTAATAATCCCAATAAAGATCATATTTTTTCTATGGAAGAAAGAGTAAGCCTGTTAAAAGTGACTATAAGTGATATAGATAAGGTAAAAATAGATTCCTT
>JAWOEZ010000044.1:0-26248 GCA_046482435.1 Halanaerobiales bacterium | reverse complement strand
GTTATTGATAAAGTAGATCAATTAGAAAACATGGTATTTGGAGAAACAAGGGATGGTTCTTTGGAAGAGAGAATTAGTTATCTTGTAAAAGTTACATTTCCTGAGAAAAAAGTGCCTTATGAAAAGATTGATATTCCGCAAGATAAGCTAATTAAGATTAAGACCAATGATAAAATAAGTTCAAGATCTTCAAAATCAGGTGACAAAGTAGGTTTTGAAGTTGCTGAAAATGTATATATTGATTCAAAATTGGTTATTCCTGCTGGAAGCACAGGAGAATTAGAGGTGTCTCAAGTCGAAAAGCCCGGAAACCTTGGAAAAGAAGGTAATCTTAATCTGAACTTTTCTAAATTGATATCTCTAGATGGAAGTGAACTTCAGGTTGATTTAAATGAAGAGGCTCAGATGATGAACCGATCACAACAGCTAGCTTTAGGTGCCAGTATATTAGGTGCAGCTGTACTAGGTCCAGTTGGTCTAATAGCAGGATATTTTGTTAAGGGACAAGAAGAAGAATTACCTAAAGGATCTGAAATCTATGTTCAGACCGTTAAAAACATGTCAGTATATGGTTTTAAATTTGAATAAAACAAATAATCAATATATAATTTTGTAAAGCCTATTTAGATTTTCTAAATAGCCTTTGTCTATGGATAGATAGCAATATAGCCAGGGGGAAAATAATGATGAAAAGATATTTATACCTATTTTTTTTAATTATATTAATTATATCCATTTTTGCAACTCCCCTTTTAGCCCAGGAAGATGTCTTGATAGAAGAAATGGGTGAAAATATTTCGAATATAGAAGCAGATAATATTTTTATAAATAATAAGAAAGAAGAGATTAATGCGGTAGGGGATGTGGTTTTTTCTAACCAGGAGTTAAATATCAAGGCAGACCGTCTTGTATTTGACTATCCTAATAAGATAATAACAGCTTATGGTGAGCCTTTAAATTTAATCTATAAAGGCCGGGAACTAGAAGGAGATCGGTTAGAGCTGGATTATGCTAAAGAAACTGCCTACTTGTATCAGGCCAATCTAGAGATAGATAAATTTAGATTTAAAGGAGCTAAAATTAATTATCTTCAGAGAGAAGTACCTAATATAACTATAGATGATGCCTATTATACAACCTGTGAAATGGAAGAAGCCCACTATCATTATACGGCGGAGAGTATAGAATACTACCCTGATGATAAAATTGTGGGGCGCGGTATTGGTCTGTGGTGGAGGAATAGAAAATTATTTAATTTACCAAAGTACGTGGTTAATATTGAAACAAATGAAGCCGGAGAACCCGAGATAAGTAATTCCTTTCCAGTGCCCAATTTAGGATATAATGGGGAACAGGGCTTTTTTATTGAATTGCTTTATCCTTATGAATTAAGCTTAAACAACTATGGAAAGGTCCATTATATTAAAGAGGATAACGATAATATTAAATTTAATTTTATACATAATTACACTTTTAGCCCGAACAAACGATTATATTTTGAATATAATGAAGAGAAGTTTACGGACGATGATCAGATTGTAAATGAAGAAGAGTTTATGAAATTAGGTTTTAACCATACTGTAAATGATAATGTGGACTATAGGATATATTTTAAAGAAGATAAGAAGAAGCAACCGAAAAATGAAGCAGAGCAAAAAAGATTGGTAAATCTGGATTTAACCTATAGTAATGATTACTACAGTGTAAATACTGTTTTGGGCTATGATTTTAAAGATGACAGCCGCAGTGAGACTATTAGTATGGATTATAAGAATAATAACTTAAGAATAAATACCCATAATGAATTTAGTAATGAAAAATTAATTAAACAGAAGTATGTAATAAGCCAGGGGTATGATAAATATAATTTACAGTTAAAATATTTAAGAGGATATAGCACTGATTATTTACCATATGGTTCCGTCAATTATAAAGTTAAGCCTGATTTAAACTTAAGTCTGGGTTATGGGAAGATAAGAGAAAGTGATTTTGAACAGCATAAAATTGATTACGGTCTTAATTATGCTGCTAATTTTTTAATAAACAGAAGATTTGATATTGATTTTATTCAGGATATAGACCATATCGAATATATGGAAGCCGATTCAAGTGTCACCAACTATAACAGTGAAATTTACTTAAACATGAATAAAAGAATCTTTGATTCCTTTACATTAAGACAGAGATTGGGCTACAGTACTAAATATCGGGATGGTATTCCGTTATTCGATATTGATCATATATCAACAGATAAAGTCATAGTATCCAATACAGAATTAGACCTTTACTACCCCGAGCAAAAAGAACACTGGAAGCTGGGTCTTGATCTTAAATATTCGATTCCAGACCAAGAGTTCGACAAACAAGTTATAGCAGTTACCCATGAATATGACTGTTATAGCTATCAGATAAATTATGATTATAAAAATCAAGAAGTAGGATTTGAATTTAGTTTTATAAATTAATTTGAGGTGGGATTAAATGAAGAAATCGATTGTATTACTAATCACAATTATCTTTTGCTTTACTACTTATGTATCAGCCGATATAGAACTAACCGGCAAACTAGAAAAAGGTGACAATACTTATATATCTAATGAAAGTGAGCTTTCAGGAGAAGTCGTTGATTATTATAATTATGATAATCTGTGGATTAAGGTAAAGAAAAAGTTGGATTACCCGAATTATTATTATTTTAAAACAAAGTACTACCAAAAATATTATGATAATAAAATATCCTATAATAATGAAACCATTGATCTTATAGGAAACTATACCCAGGAATTCAAAGAGGATTTCAGAAATAAATTTAAGGTCAGTATTAAAGATAAGAATTATTTCAATAAGATAGATAACTCATATACCTCTTACACTTTGAATTACCAGTTTCGACATCAACTAAACGACACGAACCAGTATCTTTTTGATCTTAAGAGGAGAAGTTATAATTATCCGAATGATAATTCGAAAAACTATAATGTCGATACATATAAATTTAACTGGAAGCGAGACATCAGTGAAAGTCTGGAACTCAAATTTGGATATCAGGTGCAAAAAGAAAACCATTTTTTTAAAACCGGTGTTAGTGATAAGTTTGGGGAGCGGTATTCGATCGACTTTAAATATAGTTTTCAGTAGTCATAAAACAAATAAATTCATATATATCTGTAAATATCACCTATTTTCTGATAGAATACATATTAGAGTATAAGTTTTGGAGTAAGGGGAGGAAAAATTTTTGTTAAAAAATAACAAAATTGAAGATACGGCAATCATCTCAGATTCAGTGCAACTTGGTCAAAATATAGAAGTCGGCCCCTATACAATAATTGAAGGGGATGTAGAAATCGGTGATAACACTTCTATTGGAGCTAACTGCCATCTCCAGGGCTGGACTAAAATCGGAGAAAATAATGTTATAGATAACTATGTAACGATAGGTTTCCCCCCACAAAATATAGCATATGAAGGAAGTAAAACCTATGTAATTATCGGTGACAATAATAAGATAAGTGAATATGTAACAATTCATAGGGGAACTGCTGAAGGTAGGGGAGAAACAAAAATAGGTAATAATAACAACTTGAAACTTTATTCACACGTAGCCCATGACTGTAGCCTGGGTAATAACATTACTCTTGATAATTATGTTAACCTGGCAGGTCATATTAGAATATATAATGATGTATATGTTGAAAGGATGGTCGGAGTCCACCAGTTCGTTAAAATCGGTAATTTAAGCCGAATAGAGGCTCATTCTAAGTTGATAAAAGATGTTCCACCATATATAATTGTAAATGGTCATCCTGC
The DNA here is from genome assembly GCA_046482435.1 of Halanaerobiales bacterium. Taxonomy (GTDB): domain Bacteria; phylum Bacillota; class Halanaerobiia; order Halanaerobiales; family M55B127; genus M55B127. The sequence continues at coordinate 22,438 of JAWOEZ010000044.1, read as the reverse complement.
TCAAGTAATAGGGATAAATGAAGTAGGAATGAATGATAAAGATATCGACCCTGATGTAAGGGATGAGATAAGGAAAGCATACCACATCCTTTATGAATCTAATTTAAATATAAGTCAGGCGATAGATAAGTTAGAAAAAGTAAGTAAAAGTTTTAAAGAGGTAAAGGATTTTATAAGTTTTCTAAAAAATTCTAATAGGGGAATTTGTAGATAAAATAGGGAGGATATTTTAAAATGGACAAAATAAAAGTTGGTGTAATCGGAGTAGGTAATATGGGTAAAAACCATGTTCGTTCATATGCTGCTCTCAAACACGTCTGTGAGCTAATAGGTATTTATGATATAAATCAGGACAAATCTAAGGAAATGGCTAAAAGCTACGGTGTTAAATCTTTTTCTTCGATTAATGAATTATTAAAAGAAGTGGATGCTGTAAATATTGCTACTCCCACCACCACACATTATGATATTGCACTAAAAGCAATAAATGCAGGCAAACATCTATTAATCGAAAAGCCAATTACAAATAAGATAGATGAAGCTCATCAAATTCTTGAAAAAGCTAAAGAAAATAAAATAATTGTTCAGGTAGGTCATATAGAGAGGTTTAATCCTGCTATCAAGGCTTTACCGGATATGTTAAAGGAAGAAGAAATAGTAGCGATCGATGTCCAGCGGATGGGTCCATATGACCCCAGGATCGATGATACCGATGTAATTCAGGATCTTATGATCCATGATATAGATGTAGTCAGTTCGATTATTGAGACCGATATAGAGGATGTAAATGCCTTCGCAAGAAAGGTTGCTTCGAAAGAACATATGGATTTTGCTGTCGCATCCTATATGACGAGCAATGATACTATAGTTACATTAACAGCAAGTCGGGCTACAAACAAAAAGGTCCGTAAGATGTCGATAACTACTGAAAAATCATTTATTGAACTGGATTATTTAAACAGAAAGATAACCAGGACCAGAAGAGGTAATGGGGAAATTAACAAGAATAAACAGAGAGAATACGAAGAAACATATGAAAATGAAGAAGAACCCTTAAAGATGCAGTTAATCCATTTTGTTAACAGTATAGAGAACAAGACAAAGCCGATGATTTCAGGGCATGACGGCCTAGAGGCTTTAAAATTAATAAAAACAATTCAAAGTAAAGTTTATGAGCTTTAATATTTGAAAGGAGATTTGTTTTATATGATACCTATAGCTAATCCAATAATCGATCAAGAAGAAAAAGACTTAGTAAATAAAGTAATGGAAAGCGGCATGTTGATTATGGGGAAATATGTTAAAAAGTTTGAGAAAAAATTTGCCGAATATTCAGAGACTGATTATGGAATCGCAACCTCCAGTGGAACTACTGCACTTGATGTTGCTATCAAATCCTTGAAATTAGAAGAGGGAGATAAAGTAATAACAACTCCTTTTACTTTTATTGCAAGCACTAACTCTATTCTTTACTCAAAAGCAGACCCGATTTTTGCCGATGTTAAAGAAGATACTTTTAACATTGACCCGGATTCTATCAGAGAACTACTGAAAGAACATCCCGATACGAAGGCAATTTTAATCGTTCATTTGTTTGGTTTACCTTGTGATATGGATGAAATAATAGAGATCGCTAATGAACATAACTTGTTATTAATAGAAGACAGTGCTCAGGCACATGGAGCTACCTATGAGGGGCGTAAGGTTGGCTCTTTTGGTGAGGTCTCGGCATTTAGTTTTTATCCGACCAAGAACATGACTACCAGTGAAGGCGGAATTGTCTTAACTGATGACAAAGAAATCATGGAGAGGGCCCGCTTATTAATCAACCACGGCTCATCAAAGAAATATCACCATGATATTCTGGGATATAACTACAGGATGACAAACATCTCAGCTGCAATTGGACTTGTACAGTTTGAAAAATTAGACAAATTCAACAAGCAGAGGCAGAAAAATGCGGAGAAACTAACCAGTGGTTTAAATGGTCTTACCTGGCTGGAGACCCCAATAATCCCCGATAACAGGGAACATGTATTTCATCAATACACAGTTAAAACAGATTATAGAAATGAAGTATTAAAATATTTAAAAGAAAATGAAATTGGTTTTGGTATTCATTATCCAATGCCAACCTATAAACAAAGCCTATATAAAAAAATAGGCTATAAAGATACAAGATGTCCAGTAGCTGAAAAGCTCTGTGACAGGGTGCTATCATTACCAGTTCATCCGGCTTTATCTGAAGAGGACCTAGATTATATTATAGAAAAACTGAGTAACTTCAAGTAAAAGAAGAAGATTTTTAACAGATTATAATATTGAGATATATTTTGTAATAAGTAGACAATAATATAACTTTAATAGTATATATTATCTGTTCATAATTTTGACCAGCCCTTACAAAACTTCTAACTCTCCCAAAGGTTAAAAAGTTTTCAGGGCTGGTTGAATTAACAATTAGTAAAAGAGCTCCCTTAATAGATGGGGGCTCTTTTCTGCTAAAATAAAAAGGGTTTTAGGCTTAAAAATTGAATTAATATAGATTAAGAGGGGATACATTAACCAACTTAAAGAGGTGTAATATGTAATGGATTTTATGCAAAGATATAAAAAATGGTTAAAAGATGATTATTTTGATGAAGCAACAAAAAAAGAACTAGAAAAAATAAAAGATGACGAAAAAGAAATAGAAGATCGCTTCTATAAAAACCTCGAATTTGGTACTGGTGGGATGAGAAGCAAGATTGGAGCAGGAACCAACCGGATTAATATATATACAATTAGAAGAGCAACCCAGGGTTTTGCGAACTATGTCGTTAACTACTATGAAGATGAAGGTCGGGAGTCCGGTGTTGTTATTGCATACGACCCCCGTCACAAGTCAGCAGAATTCGCCCTGGAAGCAGCTCTCGTGCTTACAGCAAGTAATATAAAGACTTATCTATTTGACAGTTTACGCCCTACCCCCGAACTGTCTTTTGCAGTCCGGGAATTAAAAGCCTGTGGTGGTATTGTAATCACGGCCAGTCACAACCCACCTGAATATAATGGGTATAAAGTATATGGGCCCGACGGTTGTCAGGCTGTACCAGAACGAGCCAGAAAAATAATTGCAGAAATAAACGAAATAGATAATTTTTCTATGGTTAAGACAATAAAAAAAGAAGAAGCGATAGAGAAGGAACTGCTTGAATATATAGGTGAAGATATAGATAGCAAATATATCGAATCAATGGTAAATACCTTACCGAAAAAAGAACTAGCTGAAGAAAAAGGGGATGATTTGAGTATTGTCTATACCCCTCTCCACGGCAGTGCCTATAAATTGACCGAAAGATTGTTAGATGAATTAGGATTTGATAACTTAGCGGTTGTAGAAAAACAGGCAGTTTTTGATCCAGACTTTTCTACTGTGGAAAGCCCTAACCCGGAAGAGTACTCTTCTTTTAAGATGGCATTAGAATTAGCAAAAGAAAAGGATGCAGACCTAATTATGGGTACAGATCCGGATGGCGACCGGATGGGAGCAATTGTAAAAGACGATAGGAATAATTATACTGATTTAAATGGCAACCAGATTGGAATCCTAATGGCTGATTTTTTGTTAAACAACACAGATGTTCCGGCTAACGGGGTTATCATAAAAACGATTGTTACTACAGAATTAATAAGGAAGTTGGCTGAAGTTCATGAGGTAGAGGTCCTGGATGTTTTAACTGGCTTTAAATATATTGGTGAACTGATCACAGAGTTCGAAGAAAAAGGCAATAAGGAGTTCATCCTCGGATTTGAAGAAAGTTACGGTTATCTGGTAGGGGATTATGCCCGCGATAAAGATGCAGTGATTGCATGTGGCTTAACAGCCCTTATAGCGCTGTATTATAAAGAGCAAGGCAAAACCCTTTATCAAAGATTACAAGAGATATATGAGGAATATGGTTACTATAAGGAGGATTTAATAGCGAGCAGGAGGGAAGGCAAAGAAGGCCAGGAAAAAATCAATGGAACTATCAAGGAATTAAGAGAAAAAGGAGTTAAAGAAATTGCTGAAAGGGAAGTCGTTTTATGGAGGGACTTTCAGGAAGGTAAAGAATATGATCTGGTAAAAAATAAAGAAGTAGAAATAGACTTACCCAAATCAAATGTTTTACAGTATCTATTAAAAGATGAAAGCTTAATAACGATCAGACCTTCCGGAACTGAACCAAAATTAAAAGTATATGTTGCAGTAAAAGGTGAAACTGAAGAGTCAGCCCAAGAAAAATTGGATAAAATCAAGGACAAGTTCTCTGAAAGGGTTGAAGATATAATAGAGAATATATAATTTATAATAATTAAGAGGAGGGCATCTACCCTCCTCTTTTGTCATTAACTTTTACTACTCTAAAGATTCTATGAATTCATTATATTTTTCTTGGTTTAAATAAACGAAAAAGATCTTTTTAAGCTGGTATTTTAAATTAATGTCAATATCTTGTTTTTCCATTTCACTCATTAATTTATCGTCACTGTCAATAAAATAGATGTCTCTTTGCTTGAAAAAGTCATAATCGTTCATCCAATTCTCTTTTATTTCTTCAGGTTGATAGGTCTGTAGAACTTCTATCAGTTCATCTTTATGATCGGCAAGATCAATATAACCGTTTTCCCTTAAATAATAACCTAGTTCAGTAGCAGTCATCTCTTTTGTTTTTTTAGGATCAGCCTCAACCCAATAAGTTAAGTATATAAAACCACGCATTTCATTATCGTTGATTTCAAAATTTATTGGGTACGTAGAATTCATCAGATGTTGGTTTTCATAAGGTATTTCCCCTATATTTTTGATTATATAGCCGCCAACTACAATAATTAATAAAATGATGAGCAGTGTTTTCCAGTTATTTTTAATAATTGACCAGACGTACATATCCCTCATTAAAATATCCCCCTAACTCTATAAAAATTAAATATACCAATAATAAGATTCTTTTAAAGACCTTAAAACCCTTTTTTAAATTTAAAATATATAAAAAATCTTATTTCATAAAGGAAGGTAGATTAGATGATTAAATTATTATACGGTAAACCTGTAAATAAGAATAATAAAAGGATTAATGATAAGATAATTGAGTTTTTACAGGAAGGGAAGAGTGAAAACATTTGCTATATTTCCCCTGCCTATCAGATCATTAAAGACTTAAAAGCTGAGATTTTTACAGAGCCTGAAATCGAAGTAACAGGGGGCACCAACTTTCTTTTATTCAAGGGCTTTATTAATGAGGTTCTAAAAGATAGTAATCAGTTTAAACCGGTTATCAGTAACGTGCAGAAAGAATTAATTTTAAAAGAGCTTACAGATCAATTAATTAAGGATGGGGAAGTTAAATATTTTAAAAAGATTGCTAAATATCCCGGTTTTTATCAAGATTTTTTGAGCTTAATTAAGGAAATTTCCCTTGAAAACCAGTTAGAAAACAGTAAGTTTCTGGAAAATATAGATAACCAAAAGTTCAAGGAAATATTTATGATCTATAATAATTATTATAGTTATTTAAGAGAAAATGGTTTGAAAGATGATTACTTACAGTACGAAGCAGCCCTTAATAATTTAGATGAATCTAAAATGGTTAGCAAAATGGAAATTATCATAGTTGACGGTTTTCAAGACTTCAATTTATACCAGAAGAAAATTTTAAATAAGCTGTCCGAACTCAAAAAAGAGGTCTGGATAAACAGGGATTTTGAAAAAAACAGGTCTGGGATCTATCATAGTGAAGCGGTATTAAATCAAAATTTAAATATAGACAAAAAAGAAAAAGGAGTTCCTTTAACCTTAAGTAACGAAACATTAGAACATCTCAGAGAAAACCTGTTTACGATTGATTATCAAAAAAAGCCTGCTCAAGATATTTTAAAGATAAAAGCCGCCGAGGATGAAGAAACAGAAATAAGGTATATTGCACGAAAAATTAAACAGATGATTAAGGGTAGAAAAATTTCACCTAACGATATCGGACTTATTGTAAAAAGCCAGGTTAAATATTTTGAATTGATCGATGAGATTTTTAATGAATATAAGATTCCATATTATACTTCCAATAGTACTACTTTTAAACAGACCGGTTTATGGATCTTCTTAAAACAAATCTTTGCTCTTATCAGAAATGATTATGATCGGAAAAGCGTTATAGAACTTGTAAAATCTAATTTCACAGACCTCGATTTAGGGAAAGATGAACTGGAAAAAATTCAACTTAAAATCTGGGATGAGGGAATAATAAGAGGTAAAGACTTTTCATATATAATTGATAATGAAGATAATGATTACCCTCAAAAATTTAAAAAGGAAGTAAATAAATTAATTAAATTCCATGAGAAAATAAGTAAAGCCGAAAGCTTTGCAGGTTATAGTGATCAACTTAGGGAGCTTTTGGAATCATTTAATATAGTTAATTCGATTATAAACTTTAGCGATGAAAAATTAATTATTCAGGAACTTAAAGCCTTTGATATTCTAAAAAACAAATTAAAAGAGTACAGCGAAATCATAAATAAGCCCTTACAGTTTGAGGACTACGTATCCTGGTTTAAAAAGATATTTAAAGAAGAAATGATCTCAAAGGATATTACGGATAAGCTGAGCAGGGTCAAGGTACTAACCCCTTCTCAGGCCCGCCATAAAAGATTTGATTATTTGTTTATCCCCGGACTGCTGGAAGGAGAGTTCCCGGGAGTAAACCGAAATAGGTGGCTTGTAAAGGATAAAGAAAGAGAAATATTAGAGAATATGAAGCTTAATATCAGAACTAAAAATGATTTACTGATCTTAGAGAGTTATCTTTTTTATAAAAATGTATTGAACACTAATCAGGAGTTATACTTGACTTATCCTACTCTGGGAGAAGGTGAGGGTGGAGAAATTGTCTCTTCTTTTGTGGAAGAAGTGAAAAACCTTTTTAAAGAAAATACAATCGATAAAAAAGAACTGAAAAGTTTTGATTTTGAAATTGAAGATCTCTCGGAAGCGTATAGTTTAAAAGAAATAAAAACTTATGCCGTAAAAGAATTAGAAGAAGAGGACCTCTTTAACTTATTACCTTCTTATAAAGTAGAAAAGTTAAGAAGTTCGAACCAGTATAGTAATGCAGACGGTCTTATCGATGACCCCAAAATATTGCAGGAACTAAAGAAACATTTCAGTTCAAATTACAGTTACAGCCCTAGCTCTCTAGAAAAATATGTTCAATGCCCCTTTAAGTTCTTCATAGAGAAGGTTCTTAAAATTGAAGAAATAAAAGAACCGGAAGATAGATTAGGGGCCCTAAAGATTGGTGACCTTTACCATAAAATATTATTTGAATATTTTATAAATCAGTTTCCCGGTAGCTGGAAAGAAGACCTTGAGGACTATTTGAAGGGCATAACAATTTCAGCTGAAAAAGTATTTTCTGGTTATGAGGACAAGAAAACACTTTCAAAAGGAATCTGGAGGATTTACAGGGAAGAAATAATTGATAATTTACGTCAGTTAATTGAAAATGAATACAAAAATAATTTTCAAACCCTCCCTTTAAAATTAGAATACGGCTTTGGTCTTCCACCAGAATATCAGGAGAGTGCCGATAATAGAACAGCCCCGGTGGATATCGATCTAAATAATCAAACCATCAAGCTTAAAGGTAAGGTCGATAGAATTGACCGACGGAAAAACGAGGAAGATATTATAATTTATGATTATAAGCTATCGGATAAAAGAGGAAAAACCAAGGATATCTTTGAATATAACGAACTACAGATTCCTCTTTATCTATTAGCGTTTCAGGAGATTATGCCTGAAAAACGAATAATGGGTGGGGCCTACTATTCAGTCCTAAAATTAACTAAAAAAGGAATTTGGAAGAAAGATTTTGTGGATTTTTCTCCAAAGACCAGCCGTTCTGCAACTGTGATGAGCGAGGAAAAGTGGGAACAGTATTTTCATAAATTTAAAGATAAAATAGAAGAAGTATTAGCGGGTATTATAAAGGGGAATTTCAGCTTAGATCCTAAAGATTGTGATTACTGTGATGCGAGTAATATTTGTAGATATAATAAAATGAGAGTAGGTGATATCATTGAGTGATTTGAACTATACTGAGGAACAACAGACCGCAATCAATGATTTAGATAACGATATAGTTCTTGGGGCGGGAGCTGGTTCTGGTAAGACTATGGTTTTAGTCAGTCGTTTTATCAATCTGCTGCGAGAGAAAAGGGCGGATGTAGATGAGATTATGGCCTTAACATTTACAAAAAAAGCGGCTGCCGAAATGCAGGAAAGGATCAGAGAAGAAATTACTAAACAAGAAGAAAATGCTGTTGATTTTGTAGAAAAGAAGTACTGGTATAAACAGAAGTTAGATCTCAATAGTGCCATTATATCAACTTTCCACTCCTTTGCAGCTAATACATTAAGGCAATATCCGGTAATCTCTGAAGTGGATCCTGAGTTCCAGGTTTTAGAAGAAAATGAAGCAGCAGAACTTTTAGATCAAACTATTGATGAAATTATTGAAGAAGGTCTTAATGAAGAGAAAGAAAACGTAATGAACCTGGTTAGAACCTATAGTTTGTATACTCTTTCTGATAAATTAAAATCAATATATTTTGAAATGAAAAAGGATAATCTTAATGTAGAAGATTTAATAAAAGCAACGTTTCAGACCTTACAGAGAGATAAGATTATAAGAGAACAGGTAAAACAAGATTTAATAAATGAAATCGAAGGTTTGATTAAAGTATTTGATGAAGAAGGAGCGACTGGTAAATCAAAAGATAAGATGCAAAATTTGCAAGCTGAATGGCCTACTCTCCAAGAAAAAATTTCTAAATTAGAAAGAATAGATCAGGGAATATTCGAAGATATTATTGCTATTAAGGATATTGTGAAAGGCCGGCTTTCCAATAATTTAAATGACCGAGCTAAAGAGATTAAAGATTTACTAAAAAGCAAGGAATTTAAATCGTACTTTATTATTGAACGGGCTGAAAAGATTATCAGGCCTTTAACTGAAGTTATTCAGCAAATTGAAACTCTTTACAGCGCTAAAAAAGAAAATAATAGTTATCTTGATTTTTATGATCTGCAGGATAATTTGATCAAGATCCTTAAAGCAAATCCAGAATTAAAACAAAACCTAAATGATCAGTATAAATATATCATGGTCGATGAGTTTCAGGATAACAATCCAGTTCAGGAAAAGATAATAGAACAGCTTGGTAAAAATGATGAAATCAATGTATTTTTGGTAGGAGATCCCAAGCAGTCTATCTATAGATTTAGAGGGGCTGATGTCAGGGTATTTAACCGTCAGAAGGAGAAAATAGAATCCAGAGATGGTGAAATATATAAGTTGAGTAAAAACTTCCGGAGTAGACCCTCTATCTTAAGATTCGTCAACTTCCTTTTTGAAAAAATCTTAAGTAATGATCCAGGGATACCTTATCAGAGATTGTCTTCTTTTAGAACAGAAGAAACAGATGATATAGAGCTAAACTTAATTGCAGAAACTGAATTTGAAGAAAACCTTAATAGTGAAGATTTGAGAGAACTGGAAGCAGAATTTTTAGCTGAAAGAGTTTCTCAAGTAATAGATAATGAAGAGCACTTGATAGAAGAAGACGGGAAAAAAAGAAAAATTAAACCCGGGGATATTTCATATCTATTTCAGGCCCTTTCTAATGTTGAACTTTATGAAAATGCTTTATTAAAAAGAAATATTTCTGTTAATGTAGTTAACGGTCGTGGTTTTTATGAACAGCAGGTTGTACTTGATATTATTAACCTTATTAAAGTTGTTGAAAACAACTATAGGGATTTTGAACTTACAGGTTTACTGCGATCTCCCTTTTGTGGGCTTAATGATAATGAGATATATAAAATAAATAAAAGAAAAAAACAACACCTCTGGGATTTTTTAAGTCAGAATAAATTAGCTGGTTTTCCAGAAGCAAAAAAGAAAAATATTGAGAAGTTCGTTGAATTAATTAATACAGCTCGGAGCTTAAATGATGTGAAAAACCCTTACCTCCTTCTGAAAGATTTAATCGAGAAAAGCAACTATAAGGAAAGTATAAAGGCGAATAGTAATTACAAACAGAAGTGGGCTAATCTTGATAAAGTTCTCACCCAGATTAAAAATATTTATTTAGAACAGAATTGTTCGTTAAAAGAAGTATTAGAGTTCTATTTGAGAAATAAAGAAAGCGAGACGAGAGAAGGTCAGGCTGAAGTAAAAAGTAAAGACGGGGTGGTCCAGTTGATGAGTATTCATCAAGCTAAGGGGTTAGAATTCCCGGTTGTAATTATCCCCGATATCCAAAGACGATTAATTCATCACAATTCTATGCCTGATGTTTTGATAGATGATGAGGATGGGTTAGGACTTAAAATTAGTACAGAAGATGAAAGTCTGGGCACTCCTTTATATAACACTTTAAAAGAAAAGGAAAAAGGTCTGGAATTATATGAAAAGATTAGGCTTTTATATGTAGCGATGACGAGGGCAGAGGATAAATTGATCTTAAGTGGTTATACTAAAAATAATAGGAAGCTAAGTTTTGAAGACAGTAAAAACTGGTTAGACTGGCTAGCCTGTTATTTAAATAAAGAAGAGTTCATCGAAAGTGAGACCATTAAACGGGAATACTATAATGAGGAGATATTTTTAAATATAAATATAATTAAAGACGATAAGTTTAAAACTGATGATTTTAGCAAAGAACAAACTGAAACTAAAAGTCCGAATATTGATATTGAGGACTGGGATAATACTGAGCAATGGGAACGAATTGGACCACAAATAAAGAAAGTCAACAAGAAAAATAAAGTTCATAAAGAAGAGATAAGTGTAACCGGGTTATTAGAATACGAAAAATGCCCCCGTTTGTATTATCTACGACAGCTTAAAAGGGTGCCTGAATTAGGGCCTTTAGGTATTGTAAACAATAAAAATATAAAAGCAGAAAGCAAAATAGATCCCCTTATAAAGGGTACAATAATTCACAGACTTTATGAACTGAGCGGACTGGAGAAAAATCCTGAGCAGTATTTTGACCAGGTAGTAAATGAAATGAATATTTATGATCTTGGGGAACCAGTTAGGGATGAACTGATAGAGATAATAAGTAAATATCAGGCTAGAGAAAGAGAATATTTAAAAAAACAAGCTCAATTAGAAAAAATTTATCGTGAAAAGCAGTTTAATTTAAATTATAAAAACTTTCATTTAAGAGGTACAATTGATAATATATATATATACAGGAATGGAGAACTAGAAATAGTTGATTTTAAAACAAATAATATTGATAAAAGTGAAGTGGAAAGTAAAAGTGAAGAATACAGATTACAGCTTGAAGCTTATGCTTTGGCCGCTAGTAAATTATTTCAAAAAAATGCGTTAAAATACAGGATTGAATATTTAATTCCAGAAGTAAATTATAGTAAGTTTTTAAATCAAGAAAGTCTAAAAATGATTGAAACGAAGGTATGTTATTTAGGGGAAAAGATAGCGGCCGGAAATAAAAAAGAAGAGTTCCCTATAAACTCATCAGAGGAAGGGTGTAAGTACTGTATATATGGTAAATTATGTGAATAATAACAGATAAAAAATATGGTAAAATTATTAAGGGGGATTTTAAATGAAAGTAAAAAAAGCAGTAATTCCAGCCGCAGGATTAGGTACCAGGTTTTTACCGGCAACTAAAGCACAGCCCAAAGAGATGCTGCCGATTGTTGATACACCTGCAATCCAGTATATCATTGAAGAAGCAGTCCAGGCCGGGATAAAAGATATCATAATTATAACAGGTAAACACAAAAAAAGCATTGCAGACCATTTTGATAGAAATATTGAATTGGAGATGGCTTTAAAAGAAAAAGGAAAAAATGACTTATTAGAAATCGTAGAAGATATTTCTTCTTTAATAGATATTCATTATGTTCGACAAAAAAAGGCAAAGGGTTTAGGTCATGCTATTTACTGTGCCCGTGCTTTTATTGGGAATGACCCTTTTGCTGTTTTATTAGGTGATGATATTGTAGTATCTGATAAGCCGGTTATCCAGCAGATGTCTGAGATTTATGAAAAGGAAGAAAAACCTGTTATTGGTGCCCAAAAAGTTCCCTATGAGGATATTTCAAAATACGGAGTAGTTAATTATAATAAGTATAAAGAGAGAGTTTATGAGGTGGAAGATTTGGTAGAAAAGCCAGCTGCAGAAGTAGCACCTTCAAATTTAGCAATTATGGGGAGATATATAATAACTCCTGAGATATTTGATATACTTAAAAATATAAAACCCGGTAAAGGAGGAGAAATACAGCTCACAGATGCTTTGAATGAACTTGCTCATCAGAGGGATGTACAGGCTTATGAGTTCAAAGGGAAAAGATTTGATGTGGGTAATAAATTAGGATTTTTAAAAGCAACTGTTGAATTTGCTTTAGAAAGAGAAGAGCTAAAGAGGGAATTCAGGGAATATCTAGAAAATTTAATAAAATAATTAATATAAAGGGTGGGTTAAAATGAAAAAAATTTCAATTTCAATTCTAGTCTTAGTTTTTGTTATGGTTTTTAGTTTAAGTACTACAGCTGTTGAATTAACAGCTAAATCTTACGGAATGGGTGGTGCCTATACAGGTCTAGCTGATGATGCTACTGCCATGCTTCATAACCCGGCTGGTTTAAGTGACAGCGGATTTTTGGGCTTACAGGTTGATTTTGGTTTGGGGGCTTCTGATATTAGCAAAGTCAAGCAGTTAAGAGAAGATATTGAATCTCTATCTCAAGATTTTGATCCCAATTCAGCGGAATCAATCGAAGATATATTTAACGATTTCCCTGTCATAGATTTTAATGGTCAGCTATTTGTAGGTGGAAACTTTTCTTCTTTTGGGGTTGGCTTAAATGTTGATAATGAATTTGAAACTAAAAAAGTTTCAGCAGATGTAATCAAGGCCAATAATACTACTAACACTTCAGGTATATTGAGTATTAGTAGGGAAGTAGAGACCGGATTTGATAAGATATTAGGTTTAGCTTATGGAGTTAATATTAAGACGTTAAAGACTGATTATGTCGGTGTGACCCTTGATAAGACTTTTGGTGATAGCAGTCAAACTACAGTAAATGCTTCAGGCAGCGGGATTGGTGTAGATGCTGGTCTAATGGCCAATCTAACTGAAAGAATAAAAGCAGGTGTTAACTTTAAAAACTTGTTAGCCCCGGCTTATAATTTAGATGGAGAAAAAGAAGTATATACCTATGATGGTACAGAATGGGATGGGCCTTCAAAAACTAATTACACAAAAGAATACAACCCTGAAAAGAGTATCAGGGTAGGTGGATCTGTTGATATTCCCGTCTTTAATGCCAGGGTCCTGGGAGATATTGAGAGCTTTACTTCTTCTGGGAAAACCGTCGTTCATTTAGGTGGTGAAAAGAATCTAATGTTTAACGGGCTATCAGTAAGAGGAGGAATGTTTGCTCCTTCTGACAATTCTCCTACCTACACGATGGGCTTGGGCTTTAACCTGGCCGCACTTCATTTTGATGTAGCTATTGGTAGTAATGATGGCTTTAATGATAACTTAGATGGTGTAATGTCGATGAACTTCCAGTTTTAATTGATAAATTAAAAGCAAGAAATTAATCCTCCAGATGTAATCTAACGGTTATCCTGGGGGATTTTTATATGGCATATAAAATCATATATATTAGGAGCTCTCGATTGACAAAGAGCAGGAAATGTTATAAAATGAATACAGGTTCATATAAAGGGGTTGATACAATGCCAAAAATAATTAATGGTATTGAAGATAAAATTTATGATGCAGCATATGAACTATTTTCTAAAAAAGGTTACGAGTCCGTTAATATGAGGATGGTGGCTGAAGAGACAGGAATAGCAGTGGGTACTCTTTATAATTATCATAAAAACAAGAAAAGCCTATATATAAGTGTTTTAGAAAACAGCTGGCAAGAAACATTAACTAAATTAGATAAAATAATGGATGGTGAAGATGAAAGTGAAAAATTAAAAAAACTTGTTGATGTCCTTTATACAGAGATATCGGCAAGAAAGGGGATTGCTCAAGAGTTAATTAAAGCAAGTGAGCTGAAGGAAATAAAGGAGACGGTTATTAATAAGTTAAAAATGGAGTTATCAAAAAGAATAGAAGAGGCACTTGACTATCATCAAAACTATAAAAATATTGATTTAAATCAAGATACAAAAAAACGATTAGTTAAACTTATTTTTGTAGAAGTAATAGCATTAAATGATGAATTCCAAAAAGAGAAGCAAAAAAATATACAATTTATTATGAATTCGGTTAATACTCTAATGGAATAATATATTTTCTCTTTTGAATAAAATAAAGGGTAGTATATTATATAAGGAGGCTAGCTAGCAATGGTATTGACTTATGATCCCCAAATGAATAGTTTTTTAGTTGAGGTGAAAAAGAAAAGTAATCTGTTTTATCAAATAATAAGTAAGAAAAGTTTTAGCTTGTTAAAAGAAAAGAAACAATTTGTGATCGGGCTCATAGAATATGAAGATTTGAAATTTGATTTTTTTGAGGAGTAATTGTTATGATATGCTTAATGATAATTAATATTTTGTGAAATTTGCAGGTTCTTATCCATAGTGATAAGATATATTATAAGGAATTAAATGTTATTTTCATAATTAGAAGAAATGCAGGTGCATTTTATGGAAATATTATTGGTAGTAATCTCATATTTGATAGGTTCACTATCACTAGCCCAAAGACTAGCTAAAAGAAAAAATATAAAAATAAATTCAATTGGTACAAAAAATCCAGGTGCTTTTAATGTATATAACGAAGTTAGCCATTTCTGGGGATATGTATCGGGAGCTTTTGATATATTTAAGGGTGTTTTTCCAGTTTTTATAGGGAAGATAATTTTAAATATTGAATTTCCCTATCTTGTCCTAATTACAGTGGCAGCAGTATTGGGACATATGTGGCCAATATATTTCAAATTTGAAGGGGGCAGGGGTTTAGCTACTTCCCTCGGAACTTTATTAGTTTTGGATTTTTATTTAGTTCTTTTTGTTTTAGTAATATCAGCGAGTATTATCTTTTGGATTAGATATTTAAGCAAATTAGAACCGAGAGTATCACTATTAATGTTACCACTTTTTATTTTAGCCTCTTATTACTTTAGGGGGAATATGGAGTTGGTTTCAATAGGTATATACTTAACAATTGTTATATATATAAAAGCAGCAGAATTTAGATATAGTATTGACTAGAAAGGGGATATTTTATGACTGATCGAATATTAACTGTTGGTATAGATGGTGCAGAGATGTCTTTAATAAAAAAATGGATTGGGGAAGGAAAACTTCCTAATCTTAAAAAAATGATGGAAAACGGAGCTCACGGTCCCTTGCGAAGCACAATTCCACCGATTACTGGAGCAGCCTGGTCTTCTTTTCAGACCGGAACAAATCCAGGCAAACATGGGGCCTTTAATTGGTTTAAAAGAAGTGAGGGAGAATATAATGCCGAACCGGTAACAGCCCTTGATATCAAAGAGCCTACACTCTGGAGGATTTTAAATAAATATAAAAAGAAAGTGGGTTTAATAGGGGTTCCTGTTACAACACCACCTGAACCTGTAGATAATTTCTTGATTCCCGGACTTTTGACTACTAAAAACGCAAAAATCCAGAGTTATCCTGAAGATTTCATCGACCATGTAAAAGAAATAGTACCAGAGTTTAAGTTTTCTCCCAAAGAATGGACGCGGGGATACAGTGTTGAAGGTTGGGTAGAAGAGATGGTAGAAGATATAGAGAAGAAAACCAGGTTAACCAAGAAATTGATGGTTGAGCAGGACTGGCAATTCTTTATGGTCCATTTTATGGAAAGTGACCAGGTTCAACACTATCTCTGGCACGAATTAGGTAATTCACCCCATTATATCTTTAAAATATATGAAGCTATAGATTGGGCTATTGGAGAGTTGAAAGAATTTCTAGATGAAGAAGATACTTTGTTTGTAATGTCTGACCATGGATTTGGAGAGCTGAAATATAATTTTCATATTGATACTTGGCTTTTAAATGAAGGTTATATTAAATTAAAGAAAAACTTTATTACTCAATTTAAAAAAATATTATTTCGTTTAGGTATTACAAAAGAATCCCTACTTCCGGTTGGGGAATATATATATCCTTCCTTAAGGAAGTTAGGACTGGTGGAAACAGCGGTTGACCTTGCAAGTAATCCGATGCTTGAATGGTTGTTTATTTCAAGTAATAATGTGAACTGGAAAAAATCTTTAGCCTATTCTCACAGTGAAATCGGCCATATCTTTTTAAATATTAAAGGCCGGGACCCTGAAGGAGTAATAGAAAAAGAGCAAGTTGAAGAGATCAGAGAAGAAATAATTGAAAAGTTAAAGAGGTTCGAAAATCCTCTTACAGGGAAAAAAGTTGTAACCGAAGTTTATAAAGGTGAAGAAATATACCAGGGCAAAATGGCAGAAGATGCTCCTGATATAGTATTTGTACCTGACGATATGTCAGTACTGGGTAAGGGAGCTTATCAATTCTTATCCAATAAAAATATAAGTGAGACTCAAAACCAGACTGGACACCATAGAATGAATGGTATCTTTTTCGCTGAAGGGCCAGATATTAATAAGGACAGCGAATTAGAGGGGGGCCATATAATGGATATAGCTCCTACCGTTTTATATCTATTAGACCTACCATTACTTGATTCTATGGATGGAAAGGTATTAACTGATATTATAGATGAAGAATTTCAAAATGAGACTGATAAACTTTATGTAAGCAAATCTGATATAGATTTAGAACAGGATTTAAGGAAAGATCTCTTCAAAGATAGCATAGCCGATAAAAAAGACAGATTAAAAGGATTGGGTTATGTATCTTAAAAGCAGGAGAGGTGATTAGAATTGAAAATATTGTTTAGCTTTGATTTAAAGGATAAATATATGGAATCAATAAAAAACAGTTTTGAAAATGTAGAAATTAAAAAATCTGAAGATATGGATGAACTAACTGAAGAGATTAAAGATACCGATATTCTTGCCGCAATGTTATTGCGGGAATTCGATACTGATTTGATAAAGATAGGAAACAACCTAAAATGGATTCAATCCTGGTCAGCAGGAGTGGATAAATTTTTAGAAAATAACGGTTTCCAGTATTTAAAAGAAAATGATATAACATTGACTTCGGTGCGTGGTATTCATAAAGATAGTATGTCTGAACAGGTTATGGGGTATCTCATTTCATTTAGTAGAAGGTTCCCGGAACTAATGGAGTTAAAAAAGAAAAAAATATGGGATCGGTTAAAGGTTGATTGCCTTAAAAACAAAACACTTTCTATATTTGGGCTGGGTGCTGTTGGTAAAGAAATAGCGCGTAAAGCTCAGGTCTTTAAGATGAATGTTATCGGGGTAAAAAGGAATACCGACCTTGAGATTCCCGGCTTACAGGAGATATACAGGCCCGACCAAGCAGAAAAAGTATTAAGCAAATCTGACTATGTAGTAGTTACGATGCCCTTAACTGAAGAAACCCGCGGATATTTTGGTTATGATAAATTTGAAGCAATGCAGAACTCTGCTTACTTCATAAATATAGCGCGAGGTGAAATAGTTAAAGAAGAGGAATTGATAAAGGCCTTAAATCAAGATTTAATAGCAGGAGCAGCTTTAGATGTTTTTGAAGAAGAACCTCTACCAGAAGGGTCACCTTTTTATGAGATGGATAATGTAATACTTACCCCTCATACTTCCGGACTATTTCCCAATTACAATAAAGAAGCTGTTGAAATCTTTAAAAACAATTTAGAGTTATACTTTGAAGGTAAAAAATTGATGAATGTAATTGATCCTAGGCTTCAGTATTAAATATATCTTGCAAGAGTTTTCTTGTATTTTCATTATTGATCAAATTTAATATATCTTTTAATGAAGAGGGTTTTTCTAAAAATATTTTAGAAGCCCTCTTTTTTCCTATACCCGGAATAAAAGAGAGTTGATCAGCTGTAAGTTCATTAATTTTGACAGGCCAGGAAAGAGCAGTTATTGACCGGTATCCGTGGTCGATGATTTTTACATCATAGAATTTATTTATTTCAAGTTTACCGGGTACAGCGACTAAAATAGGATATGTTCCTAATTGTCTACCATAACTTATTTTACCTTCGATCTTTTCGATTCTTACCTCTCTTAAAATAGTATTAGCAGGAAAAACTCGTTTTAACATCGGTTTATTGATATTTTTATTAACTTTTTTCTTATATTTTTTAAATTTTCTTTTATCAATATCAGTGGTTGGATAGTTATTGATTTGGACCACTTGTCTAATATTAATTCTTCTTAACATCAAGCCGGAATCATATACCCTCTTTAGGAAGTTATAATTGTAGTCAAAGGTGTCTTCTCGTTCTCCGATTAATCCGTGTAGAAAATTAATACCTGGCAGGAGTTTGGGTACCCCAGCTACTCTTTTTGAGCCAATTTCATTTAAAATTTTGATAGCCTGAAAGGCAAGCTCTGCATCGGCCTCAATATTATTTTTCTCTAAGACTAATGGATCAGCGGATTCTAATCCGAAAGCAGCTGTATCTCCTTCCGTATTGTACCTGGTGATTATTTGGAGTATTTTTCTACTTTTTCCTTCCGCCTGGGTAATAGTTGCAGGATTAATATTATCTAAATGCAGTACTTTAAGATCGTGATCAGCTTCCCTGATGCCCGCATAAAGGTTTTCCATAATTTCAGGTTTGAGTTGCCCTTCTTTATTCAGGGAGTAGGATAATATATCAGTCTGACAACCCAAGCGGTAGTAATGGTTACCGAAATTGCTTAAACTTTCTACTTCTTCGATAATTTGGGCTGGGGTTCTTGTATAGTGAAGTTTTTTCAACCGCTCACTACAAAAAGCACAGTGTTTTGAACGAGGACAACCCCGGAAAGTTTCTAATTCACAAACAAGATTGGGATAAGAAGGGTGTAATGTTGTCAATTTTGCTCCCAGCTTAGCCCAGCGCGAGATATGATCTGCCGCAGAATTCCTTAATTTATTTAAGTTGTCATCTTTTAAACGACTGTAAATATCTAGGGCAGCTGTTTCTTTAGTTAAAAGATCGTAACCACTTATTTTATTTCTAACTAGTGTTATCGGGCCGCCCAATACTTTAGTGGGATAAAATACTTTAGCACCTATTTTTTTTATTTCTGTCAGCGAGATGGGCCGTCCACCCAGGTAATTACCAGGGACAGTTGTTCCTGCTATAATAATAAAGAGGTCATAAGATTCCAATTTTTCTATGTTTTGTTCCCAGTTTTTTCTAAAATTATCTATAGTCTTGTAATCTATATAATCTTCCGGAATACCAGTATCTAATAAAGAGCCGTATACATATCTAATATGTGGTGAGATATAGGGGGGTACTCCCAGACAGGACGGTTCATCAAGATAGCCGTCCAATAAAAATGTTTTAATTTTTTTAGTACTCATAATAAAAGCTCCTTAATTAACTTTACTTTATTATAAGTTAAAGAGTTGTATTTTGTCTAATTTAATAGCAGGATTTTTTTGATAATAAGTAAATATATAAGTTAGAGGGAGGGTCTAAAAATGGATGAGTTATATAATATTGACCAGGCGATGGAAGTAGATAGACATGAGATAGTAGAAAACTATAAAAAGAATATTAACCCCAGTATGGTAAAGATGTTGCAGCTGATAAACTTTGATAAAAACTTTGTGAAAGCAGATAATGTAGTCGTAACGGATGAAAATGGCAACGAGTTTTTGGATTTTTTGGGCGGATATGGTTCATTAAATCTTGGACACAATAGAAAAGAAATTATCGAAGCAGTCCACAAAGTAAGGGAAAAACCGAACTTACTACAAGCTTCACTGGGTAGTATCTATAGTGCAGCTGCTCATAATCTGGCAAAGGTAGCCCCCGGTGATCTTGAGATAAGCTTTTTTGGGAACAGTGGTACAGAAGCAGTGGAAGGTGCAATAAAGTTATCCAGAATAGCTTCTGGCAAGGAGAAAATTATTTATTGTAAGGATTCCTTCCATGGGAAAAGCTATGGTTCATTATCTATAACTGGCAGAGAGAAATATCAGAAGTATTTCAATCCGCTTCTTCCAGCTACTGAATCAATACCTTTTGGTGATCTGCCAGCCCTTAAAGAGAAATTAAATAGCAGTGATAATATAGCATCATTGATTTTAGAACCAATTCAAGGAGAAGGAGGGGTAGTAGTACCGCCAGAGGGTTATCTAAAAAAGGTAAGAGAATTGTGTGATAAACATCAAGTGTTGATGATTTTAGATGAAATTCAAACCGGACTTGGGCGGACAGGGAAAATGTTTGCCTGTAACCATGAAAATGTAGTACCAGATATTATGTGTTTAGCAAAATCAATGGGTGGGGGTATAGAACCGGTTGGAGCATATATTACAAAACCAGCCCTTTGGAATAAGGCTTACGGTAGTATGGACAGGGCTTTGCTACATACCTCTACTTTTGGTGGTAATACCAGGGCTTCTGCTGCAGTAATTGCTTCTCTGAACTATATAATAGATAAAAAGTTAAGTAAAGAAGCGGAAGAAAAGGGTAAATATTTTTTAGACAGGTTAAAGGGTTTTGAAAAAGATTATGAATTAGTTAAGGAAGTAAGGGGCAAGGGGTTATTAATCGGTATTGAATTCAATCAACCCGACCCCGGTATATTTGATCAACTATCCGGAGGTCTAGTCAGTAAATTTTCTGCTGAGTATCTGGGAGCGATGGTTGCCGGAGCTTTAAACAACGATTATCAGATAATAACGGCATATACTTTAAATAATCCTAATGTGATTAGATTAGAACCACCCCTTACAGTAAGTTATGAGCAAATTGATTATGTTGTGGATTCCTTAAATCAGATTTTCGAAAATAATAGTGGCTTGTTTAATTTAACGATGAAAAGCGCTTCGACAGCTATCAAAAACTTTTTCAATAAGGAATAAAGGGAAAACAAAATAATAATTTAATGAGCGACTGGGGTTCCTACCTTTAATTTTTCCATATATATGTAAAATATTACTATGAAAAAGAAAGAGTTATCATTAGTTATCTCAAAGGTGTTATAGTGTGGGAAGTTATAAATAATATAACAGAAGCAAATTGATTGATCAAATATTTCTAGAAATTTAGCTTATTATTAGTAACTTTTTTACACAGGATTTTGACTTGTATACAGGAGGTAAGATAAGTGGTCAATGATTTTTCAGTTAAAAAATATATAAAAAGACTAGAAGATATTTTTGAACAGCATGCCGATAAAGAAAAGGCGGTTCAGATGGAGAAGTATATGAGAAATAAAATTAAATTTTATGGAATACAGGCAAAACAGCGAAGGAAATTAAGTAGCCCCCGTCAGAGCAAATATAATAGCCCCCCACATTCTCAGTTAAGCCAGGTTGTTATAAAATTATGGTCTAAAGGTCAACTACTCCACCCTAATCAAAAACAAGGTTAGGAGGGAGCTTGAAAAAGCTCATAAGTGAAGTAGGAGATTAGCTTTAGTGATGTCTTCTCGAAGGTGAAGGCAGATGAACTATGTCCTGTGTTGAGTGTTCGACATACACCCTAGGATACTTCTCCAGTCTTAGGCTCTGGAAGTTGTAATGGACGACCTCATCTCGCTATCCTTATGATATGCAACATCATTACAACCTATGCCTACACAGACATTAGCGAGGAGAACTTACCTGGATTAGCAGAGATGGCCTTTACAGGTCGCAAAATTATAGTTTAAGGAAGTGTTAAGATATGATATGTCCAAGACAAAACTGGAAAGCCATTAGACCCTACTAATTCAGCTAGAGCTAGAAAATTATTAAAAAAAGACAGAGCTAAAGTTGTTAAAAGAAATCCATTTACTATCAAAATTATAGATAGAGAAAGAAAAAATTCTTATACTAAAGATGTAACTTTAGGTATAGACGCTGGATATAAAGAAGTAGGTTTTTCAGCAATTAATGAAAATGAAGAATTAATTAGTGGGGTGTTAAAACTTCGCAATGATATATCTAAAAAATTAGAGCAAAGAGCTAATTATCGTAGAAATAGAAGACATAGAAATACTAGATATCGCAAAGCTAGATTTGATAATCGCAAAAAGAGTAAACCCAAAGGTTGGTTAGCACCTAGTATTAAACATAAGTTAAATAGTCATCTTAAATTAATTAATAGATTAAAAGACATATTACCAATTAAAAAAGTAATAGTAGAAGTAGCTAAGTTTGATACTCAAAAAATACAAAATCCTGAAATAGAAGGGGTTGAGTATCAACAAGGGGAATTGCAAGGGTATTTAGTTCGTAATTA
>JAWOEZ010000053.1:0-31855 GCA_046482435.1 Halanaerobiales bacterium | reverse complement strand
TCTTCATCTTCTTCCTCTGTTATCTCTTCTACTATTTCTTGTTCACCTTCATCTACTTCTTCATCTTCTTCCTCTGTTATCTCTTCTACTATTTCTTGTTCACCTTCATCTACTTCTTCATCTACTTCCTCTGTTATCTCTTCTGCTATTTGTTGTTCATCTTCTTCTTCTTCAGTTTCTGCTTCTACTATTTCTTCTGTTTCTTCAACTTCTTTAATTGCTTCTTCTACTATTTCTTCTGCTTCTTGAGCTTCTTCCTCTCTTACCTCTTCTCCTATTTCTTGTGCTTTCTCTTCACCTTCTTCTGTTTCTTCCTCTACTATTTCTTGTGCTTCTTCTTCATTTTCATTAAGCTCATTTACTTCTTCTAATTCTTCGTTTTCCATTTCTTCAATATCTTTTTTCTCTTCAGACATAATTTCCAAGACCTCCTTGATGATCCAGTCAGGGGTTGAAGCCCCTGCGGTTAAACCAATTTTATTTGCGCTTCTAATTTTATCCCAGTTGAGTTCATCAACTGTTTCTATGTGAAAGGTTGGTGTATTTGTCTCAGCGCTAATCTCAGCTAATCTTTTAGTATTAGCACTGTTATGACCTCCAACAACCAACATTACATCAACCTTTTTTGCTAACTCTTTTGCTTCTTTTTGTCGGTTTCCAGTCGTATTACAAATTGTATTGTATACTGATAATTCTTTAACTTTAGGTAAAATATTAGCGATTAGTTCCAAATATTCTTTGTAGGATTGAGTAGTCTGTGCCACTAGTCCAACATTATTTTTTAAATCTATTTCCTTTATATCATTGGGGGATTCAATAATAATGCCATTATTATTTGTATGACCGAAAATCCCTTTTACTTCAGGGTGATTTTTGTCTCCAAAGATAAAGGTTTGATAATTCTTTTTAACCAGCTCTTTTGCATATATATGTGCATTTTTAACAAAAGGACAAGTAGCATCGATTATATTTAGGCCTTTTTTTTCGGCTTTTTCTAAAACACTTGGTTCTACACCATGGGTTCTTATTACTAAAATTCCTTCTTCAATCTCATCTACACTATCAACTAAGTTTACCCCTTTCCCCTTCAAATTTTCAACAACTTGGGGATTATGTATTATTGGACCTAAAGTATATACCTCTTGATCTGTACCAACTATTGCAGCTTTAACAATATCAATTGCCCTTTTTACTCCAAAACAAAAGCCAGCCTCATCTGCAGTTATTATCTCCAGCACCTTCACCTCCTTCCAAACAACAAAACAGGTCATCCCCAACAACTTCCAAAAAAATTGCTTAAAATAGTTTTAACTTACTTGTTCATAGATATTATTAAAATAACATATTTTTTTCAAAAAGGCAAATATTTAGTCAAGAGATTCAAGCTCATTTTTGATCTTAGTCATAATTAATTCTCCCACTTCTGATTTTTCATCTCTACTTAATTTTTTATTATGATAATCATCTAATGTAAATGGTTCACCTACAGAAACTCTCAAAGGTCCATCTTCATCAGAATGTTTTATGCCTACTGGTAAAATTGGGCTTTTACTCATTAAAGCTATTAAGGTCACACCTGGCTTGGCTTCTCCTAATTTTCCATCCTTCCTTCTAGTCCCCTCTGGAAACATACATAATACCTTATCATTTTTAAGTATTTTTAAAGACTTTCTAATAGCACTTTTATCTGGAGTGCCTCTTTTTACTGGAAAAGTGCCCATTTTTTTCAAAATATATCCGAACCATTTCTTATCAAAAAGTTCTTCCTTTGCCATAAAATGCAGCTGACGTTTTACCGCACAACCGGCTATTGGTGGATCAAGATAACTTACATGATTTGATACGACAATTAAGGGGCCCTCTGTGGGAACATTATCTCTCCCCTTTACCCTCCATTTATGGACAATTTTGAAATAGATATTTAATAAATAGTAACTTACCCAATATATGACCTTACCCATTCTAACTACTTCCCTTCCCTTATAATATAAAGTATTTTCTTCAAAACTTCTTTTTTAGATAAATTAGTAGTATCTATTTCTATTGCATCTTCAGCTTTTTTTAAAGGTGAATATTTCCTGTTTGAATCCATTTTATCACGTTCTTTTATTTCTTGTTTTACTTCTGGGAAATCTTTATTTTTTTCACCTCTATTTATTATATCTTTATACCTTCTAACTGTTCTTTCTTTTACTGTTGCAGTAATATAAAATTTAAAATCAGCATTGGGGAGCACTCTTGTACCTATATCTCTGCCCTCCATTACTATGTTCTCTAGTTGGGCAATTCTTCTTTGTTTTTTAACAAGTTCCTCTCTGATAAATTTAATTTGGGCAATAGTTGAAACATTATTATCAACAGTATTACTTCTGATTCTTTCAGTTATTTCTTCACTATCCACATAAATTTTAAATTTATTATTTTTATATTCAACATCAATTTCCAGTTCTTTTACTAACTCTGCTAATTTTTCTTTATTATTCATATTTATATCCCGATCTAAGGCACACAAAGTAACTACCCTATACATCGCTCCACTATCTAAATATGTATAACCTAATTCCTCTGCTAACATTTTAGCAATTGTACTCTTGCCAGCACCAGCTGGACCATCTATCGCTATTGAAGTTACCAATTTATCACCTCATTGTTCTAATATATTATTTTTTTTAATTTCTTATGAAATCCTGGAAATGAATTCTTTATACACTGATGATCTTTTATTATTACCCCTTCTTCAGAAATTAATCCAAATAGTGAAAACAACATCGCCATTCTATGGTCCAGATGGGGGTCTAAATAGGCTTTGTTTTTAATTTTCTGCTGCCCCTGGACCTTAAATCCATCTAAATGGATATTGATATCTAAATTTAAATTATCAAATGCTTTTCCTAAAACAAACAGACGGTCGGATTCTTTTGCTCTTAATTCTTCTGCAGAATGAACTTGGGTAACTCCCTTTGCTTTAATTCCTAAAAGAGCAATTAACGGAATTTCATCTATCATCTTAGGTATTTCCTCTTTAATAGTTATCCCTTTAAGAGAACTATATTTAACTAAAAGATCACCTCTTGGCTCTCCCTGCCATATATGTTTTTCTATTATTTCAATGTCTCCCCCCATCTTTCTAGCTACCTCTAAAAAACCAGTTCTAGTAGGGTTTAAATTAACATTTTTGATAAGTAATTCACTCTCTGGAATTAACATAGCTGCTGTTATAAAATAGGCTGCTTGAGAGAAATCTCCGGGGATTACATACTGGCTGTTGGGTATATTAAAATCTCGAGAAGAGTTAAAAGTGATTTTATTATCTTTTATGTTTATATTCAAACCAAGATATTTCATTAATATTTCGGTGTGATCTCTTGAGGGTTTAGGCTCTATAATTACTGTTTTTTGATCTGTATATAAATTTGCTAAAAGAATTACTGACTTAACTTGAGCACTTGCCACTGGTAATGTATAATCAATAGCTTTTAATTGGGCGGGATCTATTTGAATTGGACAGTAATTACCATTATTTTCCCCTTTTATTTCAGCATTCATTTTTTTTAAAGGGGTTATAATTCTCTTCATAGGGCGTTTTCTTAAAGAATTATCTCCATCAAGAACAAAATATTTATTCTGTCCTGCTAAAAGCCCGGATAATAGGCGAATAGTTGTTCCGGAGTTACCGCAGTCAATCTTTGTATTAGTTCCTTCAAGTCCATCCAGTCCTTTACCCTTAACTATATATTTATTACCGTTCTTTATAATTTCAATTCCCAATTGTTTAAAAGCTTCTAATGTTTTTTTACAATCTTCAGCTGATAATAAATTATGGATAGTGGACCTTCCATGACCTATTGCAGCAAAAATTATACTCCGGTGAGAAATTGATTTATCAGGGGGAGGGTTAACTTTTCCCCTGATCTTTTTGTTTTTAATTGGTTTTATCTTCTTATCCATATTACTTCTTACCTAATATTTTTTTATTTTGATTAATTTTTTTAACCAGCCTTTTGAAGTTAGCCGGATTTAAAGACTGATCTCCATCACTTAAAGCCAGTTCTGGTTGAGGGTGAACTTCTATCATTACACCCTGTGCTCCTAAACATAAAGCAGCTTTCACTGCTGGTAATATTAAATCCCATCGACCAGTTCCATGACTGGGATCTACTATTACTGGATAATCAGCTAATTTTTTTAGGATTGGAACTGCCATTAAATCTAAAGTAAACCTTGTTTTATTTTCAAAAGTTCTAATTCCTCTTTCACATAATAATATATTTTTATTACCCTGTTCATATATATATTCTGCTGCTAAAATGAATTCTTCATAGTTGGCACTCATACCCCTTTTAAGTAGAACCGGTTTATTTAATTTACCCACTTCTTTTAATAGACTATAATTATACATATTACGTGAACCAATTTGGAATATATCGGTATAATTTTTAATGAGTTCCAAATTTTTAATATCCATAACTTCAGTTATTATTTTAAAATTATATTGCAAGGATTGCTGTTTTAAAAGTTCTAAACCTTTTTCTTTTAATCCTTGAAAATTGTAAGGAGAAGTGCGTGGTTTAAATGCTCCCCCTCTAATGTATTTTATATTTAAATTGGATAATATTTTTCCGATTTTCTCCATTTGCTGTTTGTTTTCAACAGAACAGGGACCAGCGATAATCTCAAAACCATCTTTTGAAAATACCTTACTACTTTCTAAATTAATACAACGCGTCTTATTTAAAAGTCCATCTGCTTTTTCATTTATTAAAATATCATCTGGAATAAAAGAATCCTCTATCTTTTTTATTAAAGATTCTCTTATTTCAGAAACTATTATTAAAAATTTTGAATTTGCACTACTGCGTTTTAAGAAGTTAATACTTCTTTGATTTAAAAAATCTATTAAATTATAATATTTTTGAGTATCATCTTTATATTTTATTATCATTATTCTGCTCCTCAGAGATAAAATTCAAGTCTTTGCGCAACTTAGCAGCTTTATTTAGATAAATATGTTTTACTTTGTCTTTATCTAAATCATTATTTATATATAATAGAACTCTTATACATTTGTTTAGAGAATTGTTTACATTCATTTCTTGCAAGCACAATATTGTTGTTTTAGTAAATCCCATTTCTCGAACTGCCTTGCCTGGATAAACCACATCAAGATCATCAGTTGTAGAAAAAGTAAAGTTGATAATTTCTTCTTTCTTTAGATTGTTTTCTGCAATTATTTTCCCGATCATGGTCTTTACAGCTCCAATAATATCTTTTTCCTTATTTTTTTTTACTGTTACTGCTCCTCTGATTGCATACATCTCAAAAACCCCTTTTCAATAAAAATACACCCCAGGCAGGGTGTACTTGAAGGTTAGTTATCTAATTGCTTAAGGGCATGCTTAGCAGCTTTTTGCTCTGCTTCTTTTTTACTTTTACCCTTTCCAAAACCAAGTTCTTTGTCTTCAAAATTAACTGCAACATAAAATTCTTTATTATGGTCAGGTCCTTTTTCCTTAACAACTTCATAGTCAGGTCTATTATTACTATTTTTTTGAATTACTTCCTGTAGCATTGTCTTATAGTCCTGTACATAATTACCCTTATCAACTTCAAATATAAACGCTTTAAAATTGTTGATGATAAAATCAAATGCAAAATCAAAACCTTTATCTAAATACATTGCTCCTAATATAGCTTCCATAGTATCAGCTAAAATAGAATCACGATTTCTTCCACCTGATAATTCTTCACCTTTACCCAGTAGAAGATATTGACCTAAATTTAATTCGCTAGCTTTCTCAGCTAATACAGGAGCACTGACAGTTACAGACCTAATCTTGGCCAGTTTACCTTCTTTATAATAATCGAATTTATTAAAAATATAAGTACTAATTGATAGGCTTAAAACAGAATCGCCCAAAAATTCAAGTCTTTCATTGTCCTTTATATTTAAATCAGAATTCTCATTAGCAAAAGATTTATGTGTTAATGCTCTTCTCAGTAATTTTTGATTTTCAAATTTAATATTCAATTTGTTCTCTAGTTCTTTTAATTTTATTTTAGAAAAATAATCTGTCATCTAAGTTTCACCACACCTGTCATAGTTATTTCTTTCTTTTTCAAGAAGGGGGGCAACATGAGTTATGTATCCCCCCATATTTTTATATTAAAGTTTAAAGATTACCCTCAATATAATCAACTGCATCAGATACAGTTGCGATCTCTTCAGCATCTTCATCAGGAATCTCAATATCAAATTCCTCTTCTAAGGCCATAATTAATTCTACTACATCTAATGAATCAGCACCAAGATCGTCAATAAATGAGGCATCTTTAGTGATTTCTTCTTCAGAAATTGCAAGTTCTTCTGATACAACCTTTACTATCCTATCAAATACTTCTGCCATCATTTTCACCCCCTTTCACATTAACATTCCTCCATCGATATTTATAGTTTGACCGTTTACATAGCTTGCTAAAGGTGATACCAAGAATAAGATTACATTTGCAACATCCTCGACTTCCCCAAATCTATTTAACGGAATATTATCTAACATGTCTTCTTTTACCTGTGAGGGAAGTTCTTCTGTCATTTCTGTATCAATATAGCCAGGTGCCACCACATTTACATTTATACCTCTTTTTGAGACTTCCTTGGCCACTGATTTTGAAAAACCAACTATACCTGCTTTAGAAGCAGCATAATTAGCTTGACCAGCATTACCCATTAAACCAACAACAGAACTCAAATTAACAATTTTTCCATGACGTTGTTTCATCATATATCTTATCGCATTTTTAGTACAATTAAAAGTCCCTTTTAAATTTACATCTAAAACATTGCTAAAATCTTTATCCTTCATCCTTAATAATAGCCCGTCTTTTGTTATCCCTGCATTATTGACGAGAATATCTATTTTACCGTACTCATCAATAGTACTTTTAATTAAATTTTTCGCATCACTACTATCTGCTACATTTCCTTGTACAATCAAAGTTTTTCGGCCTAATTCTCTAACCTTCTCGGCTGTATCTTCTGCACTTTCTCGGTCACTATTATAATTTATCACAAGGTCTGCACCCTCTTCAGCAAGCTTAATTGCAGTAGCAGCACCTATCCCACGAGAACTACCAGTTACTAAAGCCACCTCATCTCTTAATAGCAAAAAATCATCTCCTCATTATTTAACATGTAATGAATCTATGTAAAAGTTAAAATTATCCAAGTAAAGACCAGTAAATTCTTCTATAGAAATATTAAGCCTTTTTTGAACTGAACTAATATATTCAAATATTTCTATTCCATATTTTAATATAATTTCTATCCTAACACAAATTTCATTGTTTTCTTTTTCTATATATACTGAAAGTATTTCATGTATATCCTCTTCTCTGGAAAGTTCATAAGAAATAATATCTCTGATCACATTATTATATATGACTAGGTTTCCAAAATATGAAAATTTTGGTCTAACAATCGTTTTTTCTCTTTTTATTGATCCTTTCCCCTTACCAAAGAATAATTCAAGAGAATGCAAAAAGTAGCCTGGAAATCTTGATTTAACTTCAATTTTGGGTACTGGAATTACATGTTTTCCCTCATTTTTTCTGGTATCAATTGCCTTTTTAATTTCCTCAGGATTGGCAATTTCATCTATTTGGATAGTTTTATCGATCCCCTCTAATTCTAAATTATCAACTATATGTTTAATCATTCGCATCGAGGTGCCTAAAACTAATATTTTATCCTCATTAACTTTTCTAAGAGCCCTTTTCACTTCATTTAGATGGTCTTCTTCCAGTAGGATTGCTGTCCGTATAGCTTGTATCTTTTTATCATCCCTTTTAGCAGATTTACCTGCTAAAACGCGCCCTTTATAGATTAGAAGGCCGTCATCTAAGATTAATGGTATATCATACTTGTCGGCTACAAATGCCGCTCTATGGCTCTTTCCAGAACCGCTGACACCTACTAATGCATATACATACAAATTTTACACCCCTTAAAAAAAATATTCTTAAATTTACTATAAATGAATTTAAGTGAAATTTCAAGTTATTCATTAAAAAAACCGCTGCCTTTTTACAGACAGCGGTTTTGATTAATCTCTATTAATATCTTATTTTTCTTTATTTTTTTCTATCAATTCAAAGACTTTTTCTGGAATTACTGGCATCTCTTTTAACTTAACTCCTATTGCATCCTGAACCGCATTTGCAACGGCTGGTGGTACAGAAATCATGGGATGTTCTGCTACACCGCGTGCACCATAAGGCCCGTCTTCCTGTGCATTCTCAATAATTATTGGTTTTAGTTCTGGAATATCAGCGATAGTTGGTACCTTATAATCAGTAAATGTATTTGTGAGTAACCTACCGTCATCACTAAACTGATAATGTTCCATTACTGCAGAACCATATCCCTGAATTACTCCACCTTGAATTTGGCCGATAACGTTTTTAATATTAACAACTTTACCAACATCAAAGGCAGATGCAATTTTAACTACTCTAAATTCACCTGTTTCTTCATCTACTATTACTTCTACTCCATGGGCACCATATGTCCAGTCAAGTGCAGGATGGCCCTGACCTGTTTCGGGATCAATATTACTTAAACCCTGTGCAATATAGTTGCCTCTTGCTATTAATGGGCCACCAATACCATTTCCGTTAGGGTAAGTATAACCCATTGCTAATTCTTTAAAGGTAACATATTGATCTTTATGATGTCTTATTTTAACTTTTTCATCTTCAATAATTAAATCTTCTACTGAAGCCCTTAATGGTTGTGCAGCAATTTCTTTCATTTGTTGTTTCATGTCTTTACATGCTTTTATTGTAGCATTACCGGACATGAATAAACCTTTTGAAGCAACTGTCTGCCAATCATAAGGCTGCATTTGTGTATTTTGTTCCCAAACAACATTTACTTTTTCAATTGGCATCTCCAACTGATCAGCAACGATCTGTGCTAAAGCTGTATAAGTTCCTTGACCATAGTCAACCAAAGAAAGTGTTAGGTCTACTGTCCCATTTTCATTAAACTTAAGGAATGCAGCAGTACCAGTATCTGTAGGCATTGCAGGAGCTTTGTGAAGTAAAGCAATACCTTTTCCACGTTTTTGATTTTCTTCTAGGTCATCGGAATTTTTATTGTCAAAATCAATTTCCTCTGCAACTGCTTCTAGACATTCTGTAACCTTACCATGTGATTCACCGATATGTTCCCCGGTGATAGTTACAGAACCTCTTCGTAAAGCGTTTTTCATTCTTAATTCATAGGGGTTAATCCCTATTTCATCTGCTACTAAATCCATTTGCCTTTCAATTGCCCATAAAATTTCTAAGTGACCAAAACCACGATAAGCAGTTCCGAATATCTTATTTGTATAGACAGTTTTGGAATCTAATTTAATATTATCTATCTCATAAGGACCGGCTCCTGCAGTAGCGGCTGCTCTTGTAACATTTACACCGTAATCTGCATTAGCACCACTATCCCAGAGAAATTCTGTTTCCTGTGCAACTATTTCTCCATCTTTGGTTACACCTGTTTTCATCTGGGAATAAAGCCCCTGTCGAACAGGTACAGAATTAAATTCTTCCATTCTAGACATAACTATTTTTACAGGTCTTCCGTCAGAAGCTCTTGAAAGACAAGTTACTAGAGGTTCGAAGTGAATTCCAGCTTTACCACCAAACCCACCACCAACATAAGGTACATTAACTTCAATATCTTCATGATCTAATCTTAATCCATTCGCTAAAAGATTTCTGACAGCAAAAGGAGATTGAGCACTAGACCAAATTTTAACTTTTTTGCCTGGTTTCCATTGTGCTATTGAAGTATGTGTCTCCATAGCAGTGTGGTCAACCATTGGTAATTCAAACTCATTTTCTATAATATAATCTGCTTCTTCAAAGCCTTTATCAATATCGCCCTTTCTTATTTTTGTATGGTGAGCAATATTGGTTCCTTCTTTCGGGAAGAAAACAGGAGCTCTTTCTAGTTCTGCTAAGTCTTCATGGACTAAGGGTGCATCTTCTTTAGCTGCCTCTTTAACATCTAAGACATATTCTAATTCTTCGTATTCAATTTCAATAAGTTCAACTGCTTTAGCAGCAATTTCTTCGGTCTCTGCAGCAACAGCAACAACCGGTTCACCCTGGTATCTAACTTTATCTACAGCTAAAATATCTTTATCAACTAAATAAAGTCCAACTTTATATGGAAGATCTTTACCAGTTAATACAGTCCATACCCCAGGTAACCTCTCTGCTTTTGAAGTATCAATATTGACAATTTTGGCGTGTGCATGTGGACTTAATTTCATTTTAGCATGAAGCATTCCCTGTACTTCCAAATCATGCACAAATGTAGCATTACCTGTAACTTTTTCTAATGCCTTAATTCTCTTTACACTTTTTCCAATCATTTCTTCAGTCACTATTTGTTACCTCCCTTCTTCTCAGCTGCACGTTTAACTGCATCACGAATTGAATAATATCCTGTACAGCGACAGATATTACCAGATAAAGCAATATCAATTTCTTCTTCAGAAGGATTAGGATTCTCATCTAATAAAGCCTTTGTGGCCATAACCATTCCAGGAGTACAAAAACCACATTGAATAGCATTTTCTTCTATAAATGCCTCCTGGATATCACTAATCTCTTCACCTATTGACTGTCCCTCGATAGTTTCTAGTTCAGATCCATCTGCTTCGACAGCTAAAATTAAGCAGCTTGTGACAGCTTCACCATCCATAATGATAGTACAAGCTCCACATTCTCCTTCACCACAACCTTCCTTTGCACCAGTTAAATTCAATTTTTTTCTGAGCACATCAAGAAGGATGGCATTTTCTTTAACATCTAATTTATAATTTCTACCATTTACTGTTAATTCAATAGTTCTCATTACTTATCACCTGCTTTCCATAGTCTGGAAAGAATCCTTTTAGTATAAACTTGCGCCAACTTGATTCTATATTTTTTGGTACTACGTACATCATCAATCGGATTAATATTATCAACGATTTTCTCTTGAATTTTAGCTAATTTTTCATCATAGGTTCCCTCTCCAAAGAATATATTACTTACCTCAACAAATACTGGAGTAGGAGCAACAGCACCAAGCCCAAATCCTAAATATTCTTCTTCCTCAGATAAATAACCTGCAACACCTATCGCACTAAGGTCTGGACCTTTAGTTCTTCTTTTCTTTAAATAAGCACCTCTGCCATCTTTAGCGTGTTTTTTTACTTGAACGCCCTTTACTACCTCATCATCTTTTAAAACATTACTTTTAACTCCGGTCGCAAATTGATCTAAAGCTACTTCCCTACTTCCATTTTTACTTTCAATTAAAACTTTTGTATTTAGTACTAAAAGACCTGGGAACATGTCTGCACCAGGTGAAGTAGTACATAAATTGCCAACAACTGTTGCTCTATTACGAACCTGGTGAGCTGCAACTTCTAAAGCCGCATCTGCTAAAACTTTGTAGTCTTGATTCACCAGTTCACTTTCGATTATTTGATTACAAGTTACAGTTCCACCTATAAATAGTCCTTCATCAGTCTCCTCGATTTTTGAAAATTTTTGAATGCCTTTTACATCAATAATATAATCAGGTTTTTTAACTCTGTGTTTCATATTTACAAATAAGTCAGTTCCGCCTGCTAATAACGCTAATTTGCCTTCATTGTTTTCCATGATATCAAATATTTCTTCTAAACTTTCAGGCTTAAAATATTCAAATTCATTAATCATTAATATATTTCACCTCCATCAATATCTAAAAAACTCTATTTAGTAATTCTTGTCCCTGCTTCTCCGTGAACTGCCTCAATGACTTTTTCAATTGAAGTAATTATAGCTTCTTGTCCACCATTTTTTACAAAATCAACAGCGGCCTGTACTTTTGGCTTCATACTTCCTTCACCAAAATGACCTTTTTCAATATGCTCTTCCATATCTTCAACACTTATTTCTTCGATAGCCTTTTCAGCTTCTTCACCATAGTTAATATAAGCATTAGAAACATCAGTTAATACTAAGAAAATATCTGATTCAATTTCTTCAGCTAGAAGACAGCCGGCTCTATCTTTATCAATAACTGCTTCCACACCATGAATCTTATCTCCATCTTTTACAACTGGAATTCCGCCACCTCCAGATGCAATTACAATCTCACCATTTCTAACTAGATCATTAATAATTGGTGCTTCAATAATACTTTCTGGAATAGGAGAAGGAACAACTTTTCTCCAGCCTCGTCCACTATCTTCTATCCAGTTTTCATTTTTTTCTTCTACCATTTTTTCAGCATGTTCTTGATCGTAAAACGGTCCAACTGGTTTAGTAGGGTTTTGAAAAGCACTATCTTCTTTATCAACTAAAACCTGAGTAACTACGGTAGCTACATTTCTATCTAAACCTAATTCAGCAAATACATTATATAAACTATTCTGTAACATATATCCTATAAAACCTTGGGTTTGTGATCCACAAACATCAAGCGGCATAGCTGGTACAGAATCCCTAGCTTGATCTTGTTGGATTAAAATATTACCAACCTGAGGTCCATTACCATGAGTAATTACCACTTCATGACCATCTTTAACTAACTGTCCAATCTGTTCACCAGTAGATAAAACATTTTTAAATTGTTCTTCAGCAGTTCCATCTTGTCCTGGTTGTAATATTGCATTTCCACCTAATGCGATTGTTAATTTCATTAAAAAACCTCCATATATAATTAATTTTAAAGTAAAGAAAGGAATCCTGCGGGCAGGCAGGATTCCATCCTTATATATTTACTCTTTAAATGCTACACAACGACCTATACTTGATTCTAAGTCTACACCTTTCCATGGGAAAAATCCAATTTTTACTCTCTGGTTGAGAAGTTTATCAATTTCTCCCCCAATGTTTTCAGCATGGATAATTCCTTCAGGGAACAACTTAGTATGCATCAGCTGTCTACTTTCTTTATGAGAGAAAATTTCATCTAATGGTTTTCCTAAGTGTTCTTCTGCTTCTTTAGCAAGATCAGGTCTTAACTTCTTACAAACTGTGTTCATTGGGTGATCAGCAGAACCACAGTCCACACCGATCCACTTAAGTTTTTTCTCCATTGCCCAGAAAGCAAATTCCATGTTTGGTCCAGGATGTTTCATGAAATATCTTTCTTCATCTGCTTCTGGTTGGTCCCAGCCATACTTATGGTAACCGGTATTAATAATTAAGATATCACCTTCTTTTACATCTACTCTTTCTTCGATCATTTCAGATGTATAGAGATCATAGTCACCAACTGCATCACTAATATCAACGATCACGCCATCTCCAAATAATTCATCTAGGGGAACGCTAGCCATATCTCTACCGGCTGTCCAGAAATGCCTTTCACCATCTAAGTGAGTACCAATGTGATTACTTGTTTTAATAATTTGACCATTTACTCTCTCAGTTGAAAGACGCTTAAAATATTTCATTTCTAGAGGTTCGTAAGTAGGCCAGGGCGGTGTAGAAACACCTATTTTTTGAGTTAAGTCATATATTTCCATTTATATCTCTCCTTTTATTTAATGTATTTTTGGGCAAATGCCCTAATTGCTGTTCTAAAACATTCTTCGGGAGGATCTACTAATCCTGCACCAATTTGGCCAATTCCAGGTTCTTTATGAGCAATACCAGTATTGATAGCTGGCAAGATACCAGTTTCAATAATTTTTAGTAGATCAATACCAGTTGGAGTTCCTCTAAAGTTTAGAGGTGGAATTGTGAAGTTTTCATTCTCATCAATTGTTATTTCATACATATCTTTTGTAAACTTAATTGAATCAGAAACTGTACCTCCTACGAAACCGACAATTGCAGGAGCAGCAGCCATTGCAAAACCACCGACCGCAGCAGTTTCAGAGATTGTACTATCTCCTAAGTCACGACATGCATCTTCTTCAGTATAACCTGGGAAGTATAAGCCGTCAACTTTTAGAGCTTGTCCTACAAACCATTCATCTCCTAATCCACTGACTCTTATACCAAAGCGTACACCATTTCTTGCCATTGCAGTAAGGACAGTACTATATTCAACTCCATGGGCTGCATCCATAGTTGCTTTGGAAGCAGGCATTGAAAGATTTAAATAGAAGTGTTCATTTCCACCCATAAATTGTATAATATCTTTTATTACATCATTTGAATAATCAGTTTCTAATAAGAATGGTGTGATTTCTCTAATGAACAATGAAGTAGCAGCTTTGTTACGGTTGTGAACTTCATCTCCCATGTGTAACGCTTGTGATGTTATATTTTTTAAATTAATCCCTTCATCGGTTTTTCTGAGAGCTTGGCCAAGAACAGGTCCTAATGTTTTTTCCATCCATTTTAACTTTTCAATAACTTCGGGACCATTAGCTCCAAATCTAAGAACTTTACCTAAACCTTCATTTAAGGTAGTATAAGCCCTATTTCCATAAGTCTTATTTTCAACTACCCAAACAGGCATTGAAGGTGAAACGATACCTGTCATCGGACCAACAGCTTTGTGGTGATGAGCGGCATCAAATGTAACTTTACCAGCATCTAAGATTTCTCTTGCAGACTCTTCATCTTCAGCCCAACCTTCATAAATACAGGCTCCAATAGCAGCACCCTGCATAGGTCCTGACATATCTTCCCATTTTTCAGGAGGAGCTGCATGAAGAATCATTTTCCCAGCAAAGTCTGGTAGAACATCTTCTGCAGTTTGAACATCTACAACAACTGGTTCACTTTTTTGCATCTTTTCTACTGCCTTTTTATTTGCTGCTTTAATTTTATCGCTAATTTTTTCAATATCGTCTAGTAGTCCAGCCATTTCTTTATCTCCACCTGCTGGTGGTTTCCAATCAACCTGGACCGCATTATATCCTTCATCCTTTAAGTTTTCGGCAAAAGATTCTAGACCAATATTAATTACCTTTAAATCTTCTTTGAATAAATCTTCTAATTTCTTAGTCATATTATCTCTCCCCCTTAATTTAGATCACTTAGTATTTTACTTACTACACGCACAGCCTGAACATTTGTGGGGAGTACTTTAGCTCCTACCTGACGTAATTTTTCTTCCTGGGCCTGAAGATTCTGAGGATCATTTTCAGTTCCACATACTGATGCGACAACTGATAAATAGCCTCCACGAGCAGCCACTTTTTCTTTAGCCTCTTTAATCGCTTTTGCTACTTCTCCAGCAGGATCCATGTGTGATCCGTAACCTAACACAACATCCAATAAGATTACTGCCACTTCTTCATCTTCAATTTCTTCAAAAATTCTATCATTTCTAAGAGAAGGTTCAATCATTGGATGTGGTTTTCCCCTTGTAAATTCATCTTCACCTAAATCAATAATTGTATTTTTAATACTTTTTAGGTCTTCTTTTAAAGCTAGTTCTTTTTTAAGTGGATTATTGGAATAAATTTCAGCAAATTTTTCAGAAAGTAAAACTATCGCTTCACTAGTGAGTGTACCACCAGTATATAATCCTCTAAGATACTTTTGTTGTTCCTCCATTTGAGCTGTTTCATCTTCTGCTATCTTATTAATTTCTTCTTCCGGTAAACTGATTTCACTTTTCTCTTCACCAGTAATAACAGACCCTGCTTTAAGCGCTGCTTCTTCTAAATTACCTGCCCAAATAGCATCTGTACCTTCTACAACTGATGGATCTCCCCCTAAAAAGTTAACAATTACAGGTTTACTGAGTTTTTTGACTTCTTCTATAATTTTTTTGCTGACTTCTCTAGCCGGTGGTTTGGAAACCAATACGATAACCTCTGTTTCTTCATCTTTATCTAATGCCTTCATATCTTTAATCATTTCGATACCTTTTACCTTGGATTTAAGGTCACGACCACCGGTACCAATTACCTGAGTTAGTCCAATACCCTGTCTATCAACAAGAGAGGATACTGCTTGTGCTCCAGTCCCGGCAGCGGCCACAATTCCAACAGGTCCTCTGCTTACAACATTTGCAAACGCTAAAGGAGCTCCATTTATAATTGAAGTCCCACAATCAGGACCCATAAGTAGTAGGTTCTTTTTTTCAGCCATCTGTTTTAATTGTATTTCATCTTCAACAGGAACGTTATCACTAAACAGCATAACATGTAGTCCGCGTTTTAAAGCTTTTCTAGCTTCACGGGCTGCATATTCACCAGGAACTGATATAATTACAAGGTTTGAATCTGGTTGTACATCTAAGGCTCCATCTAAGGAACCAGGTCTGTATTCTTCTTCTTGATCAGAAGAAGATTTTTGTTCAGCTAGCATTTCATTTGTGTCTTCAATTGCTTTATCTAATATATCTTTTTCACCGTCGATTACAATTACCAGGTCATTAGGCTTAGCAGTCTCTGCTTCTGGAACTAATAATCCAGCGGTTTTTAAAATTTCTTTATTAGCATCAGTACCCATTACAATTGTAGCTTCTTTAACTCCATCAATATCTTTAATATCTTTTGAAATTGACATTAAAGTAACAGAGTCAAAATAGGTACCCTCTTTTACTAGAGCTTTTTTAGCCATATTAACAACTCCTTTTTAAAAGAATCCCCACCCCAAAAATTTCAGAGTGGGGAAGTGTTTTTACATTATTTGTGTAGTTGTACTTAGATGTTTACTCCTTCTGGAAGAACTAAGTCTTCATTCTTTTTGAGTAATTCATCTTCTACATCGAAGTCTAAGTCATTACCAACCATTTGACTTACATAATCTTTAACTGCTGCATTCCAGTATTGTTGATCAACATAAAATACTCTTGCTCCACCGAGTTCATGTTGATATTCTGGATACGGGTAGGAAGGTTGAGCCATTCCAATTCCCCAGCGTTTTAGACCATTATAACTTTCAAATGTAGATCTAACTTCTTCATTTTTTTGCTCTTCAAAAGCATATACTAACTTTCTGTAATATAATGTAGCACCGATTCTTAAACCTCTTTTGAATGCCATTGTGTGTAATGAGATAT
This sequence comes from Halanaerobiales bacterium, assembly GCA_046482435.1. GTDB lineage: Bacteria > Bacillota > Halanaerobiia > Halanaerobiales > M55B127 > M55B127. The sequence goes on along the minus strand of JAWOEZ010000053.1, from coordinate 14,835 downwards.
TTACATCTTTATCTCTTACACGACCATTAGCAAAACCTACGATCTCACCGTCAATAGCACCTACGAAAAGATAAGGATCTTTCAGGCGGTTTCTTAAATATCCTAATAATTCAGCATATATTCTAGCACCAACGATATCATAAAAGTCTTTAGAACCTTTTTCCATGAAATTCTTAACATAGTCTAATAACATCGGAATTTCTTCTTTTTTAACTTCTCTGATCAACATTGTTGAACCATCTTTTAATTCAATTTTACATGGTGCTGGTGTAGCCATATCTAATTGTGGTGCACTTAAAAACGGTTCTAATTCTTCCACCTTAAAAGTAATTTCTTCTTGTGAAACTTCAACTGGGCTTTCTTTAAACATTATTAATTCCTCCTTGAAAATTTTATTTTTATTTTGTTTCATTTGGGTAATTAGCTTAAGTTTAACAAATAAGTTTTTACACCTGACTTTCGTCTTCCACTACCACCCCTTTCTACGTAATCAAATATTTATAGTTTCATAGTTTTTTAGCACTATTAAACAAAATTCTTGATTTATATAGTTAATACCTTTGTGAAAACTACTAAATATTTAGTACATGTTTTGTATAAAATCTTATGCAAAGATTGACATCATAACTCCAGCTGCAACAGCAGAACCGATAACTCCAGCTACATTAGGACCCATAGCATGCATTAAAAGAAAGTTGGATGAATCTGCTTTTTGGCCCTCTTTTTGAACAACTCTTGCCGCCATCGGTACAGCTGATACGCCGGCAGCACCGATCATTGGATTAATCTCATCACTGGATAATTTATTCATGAGTTTACCCAATAAGACTCCAGTAGTAGTACCGATTGCAAATGCTATTACTCCTAATAATAATACTTGTATAGTATCTACCTGTAAGAATTTACTTGCTGAAGCACTTGCTCCTACTGCAACACCTAATAATATTGTTACAACATTTATTAGTGAATTTTGGGCGGTATCACTTAAACGATCCACTACTCCGCTTTCTTTAAACAGATTACCGAGCATTAACATACCAATTAGAGGTGCGGCATCTGGTAATAATAATAGGACAACTATTGTTACTAAAATTGGAAATAATATTTTTTCTGTTTTTGAAACTGGTCTTAACTGTTTCATTTTGATCTTTCTTTCGTTTTTGTTAGTAAGTGCTTTAATAATGGGTGGCTGGATAACCGGTACTAAAGCCATATATGAATAGGCCGCAATTGCAATCGCCCCTAAATACTCTGGAGCTAATTGTCCGGCCAAATAAATAGCAGTTGGCCCGTCAGCTCCTCCGATAATTCCAATTGGAGCTGCCTGCTGTCCGGTGAATCCTAATAATATTGCTCCTAAAAATGTAATAAAAATACCAACCTGTGCTGCAGCACCCAATAATAGACTTTTTGGATTAGCTATTAATGGTCCAAAATCTGTCATTGCACCGATTCCTAAAAATATTAATGGAGGAAATACTCCTAATGCATTTCCCATATAGAAATATCTAAATAAACCAGCTGGCTTACCATCTGCGGCATGAACCATTAACCCAGTTAATGGTAAATTGACCAAAAGCATACCGAAAGCTATCGGTACTAATAACAGAGGTTCATATTTTTTAACTATACCAAGATATAAGAGGACTAAGGATATTATGATCATTGTTAGTTGAGGTATATCCAGAGCCACTATCCCGGTTCCCTTTAAAAACTCTATAAAAACCTGTACCAATTTTCTTACCTCCTATCATAATATAACTTATTCTATAACTATTAATACTTCCCCGGCTTCAACTTTTTGATCGCCTTTTACATTTACTTCTTTAACTGTACCGGAAGCAGGTGCATAAACTTCATTTTCCATTTTCATTGCTTCAAGGACTAATAAAAGGTCGCCATTTGCTACTTCATCACCTTCACTAACTTTAACTTCTAATACTGTACCAGTCATTGGTGCTTGAACTGAGCCTCCACCCAAGCTTGGTCCAGAAGAAGGTTTAGCTTTCTTTTTAGCTTTTGGCTTTGGACTTGGACTAGGTTTTGATTTTGCAGTTTTTGATACTGAACTACTTTGTGTTTTTTGAGTTTTTTGAGTAGTTTGAGTTTCACTTTTTTCAATACTTTGACCGTCAGTTTGAACTTCTTCTACTTCAACTTCATATTCTTCATTATTTACTTTTACTTTAAATATTCTGCTCATAATAACTCTCCTTTGTTATTTTCTGTTATTCCGCCACCACGGGCAACTCTACCCCAGATTGGCACCTCGTGATTAGTTCTAGTGATTTTTCTGATTCTAAATTTACTCCTGCTTACATCTTCTAAACTCATTACCGCTGCCATGATTGCAGCAACTTTTTCATTATTTCTGTCTATTTCAGGTTCAAATTCAGGTACTGTTGTCTTTGTTTCACTAATATCTTCTTTGAAATCCATCTCTTCTGAGAATCTTTTTTCTAGAAATTTCAAAACTAACATCAATAATATTAAGATTATAAATACTATTGACATCCCTAAAATAGCTACCTGAAAACCCGAAATCAATTTCTCACTTAATGTCATCGATCGTACTAAAGATGGTTCTCTTAAAAGTTCTAGAGGATTCACATTTATGCCTCCCTTTTGAATTCTATAAAGGTATATTACCGTGTTTTTTATTTGGTTTACTTTCTTGTTTGCTAATTACTGATTCTAATGCCATAATAATTCTTGGCCTTGTATTACGCGGATCAATTACATCATCTACATAACCTTCCGCAGCTGCTTGATAAGGGTTTGCAAAGCTTTCTCTATATTCATCTATCTTTTCTTGTCGCTTCTTATCTGGATCGTCTGCATCTTTGATTTCTCTTCTGAAAATAACATTTGCAGCTCCCTTAGGGCCCATAACAGCAATTTCAGCATTGGGCCATGCGAATACATAATCAGCTCCAAGGTGTCTACTATTCATCGCAATATATGCTCCCCCATAAGCTTTTCTTAAAATCAATGTTACAGATGGAACTGTGGCTTCTGAATATGCATATAGTAATTTAGCACCGTGTCTAATTACTCCACCATATTCTTGTTCTACACCGGGTAGATAGCCTGGAACATCTACTAATGAAACGATCGGAATATTAAAAGAATCACAGAATCTTATAAACCTGGCAGCCTTATCTGATGAATCAATATCTAAAGTACCAGCTTTAAAATTAGGTTGACTAGCAATGATTCCAACAGAACGACCGTTTAATCTTGCAAAACCCACTACAATATTTTTTGCAAAATATTTATGAACTTCAAAAAAATCCTGGTCATCTACTACCTTTGTGATAACATCTCTTACATCATAAGCTTTATTTGGATTAACAGGGACTATCTCTTTTAAGTCTTCTTCAATTCTTTCCGGAGAATCATTTGTCTCTATTACAGGAGGCCCTTCCAAATTATTATTCGGTATAAATGAAATTAACCTTCTTATCTGTTCAAAACTTCTTTCCTCATTATCAGCTAAAAAGTGAGCTACTCCACTAACCTGATTATGAGTAGAACCTCCGCCTAATTCTTCTGCACTTACTTCTTCTCCTGTAACTGATTTTACAACTTGAGGACCTGTGATGAACATCTTAGAAGTATGATCAACCATAAATACAAAATCAGTAATTGCTGGAGAATAAACTGCCCCACCAGCACATGGGCCTAATATTACTGAGATCTGTGGTATTACACCAGAATTATTAGTATTTCTTCTGAAAATTTCACCATATCCTTTAAGTGAATTTACACCTTCTTGGATTCTAGCTCCGCCTGAATCAAGGAGTGAGATGAATGGAGCGCCGGCTTTTTTGGCTAAATCCATTACTCTACAAATCTTTTTAGCATGCATCTCACCTAAGGAACCGCCCATTGTAGTAAAATCTTGAGCGTAAACATAGACGGACCGGCCATCAATTGTACCCTGACCAGTTATTACACCATCAGCAGGTATGTCTTTTTCATCCATACCTAAATCTTGTGAATGATGTTCTACAAACATGCCAATTTCTTGAAAACTTCCGTCATCAAATAACTTATCAATTCTTTCGCGGGCGGTTAGTTTACCTTTGTTGTGCTGTTTTTCAATTCGTTTTTCTCCACCACCCTTGGAAATTTTCTCTCTTTTTTCTTTTAGTTCTTCAATTTTATCTTTCAACTGAGTCCCTCCCTTAAAAATTTATAAGATATGATCTTTAATTCCAATATAATTTATTCAATAACTTAATAGGAATAACCTTTGTGTACTTTTAACAATATTTTATAATATTTGTTGTCATTTTATATGGTTAAAGCAAAATATATACCGGAAAGAGTATCCAAGCCGGAACTACTTCCTATCTTTATAAGTTGTTTGGCACTTTTGGTATATTTTTCAAAATCATTCCCTATAGTGTTATATAAATTTACTATTTTGCCATTGAAACTATGGTTAAAAGCACCCTTAACATGAAGTGCACTTACTCTTGTAGTTAATTTAAAAATATTAATTTGGCCTAAACTTTCTCTAATATCTAATTTATCTTCTATCAATTCAGCCTCTAATGCTGAAAGATATCCCACAATAAAATCATCACCGGTCGGAGTTAAGCCAATTCCAAGACCTAATAATTCTTTAATACTTCCGTTTCCTAAAATGATCGATGATAATTTTTTATAAAAAAGTTCTTGAAGAGAATTTAAACCATGTTTTCCATTATTTTTTAATATTTTTTTATAATTTAAAATACTCTTATCTAAACTACCTAAATTTTTGGATCTAGCAATAACGCTTTCAGTCCATTTTATTATTTGTTCTTTATCAACTGGGTCGATTTCATCAATTTTACCACAATATTTTTCTTTTTCATCAATTAGTATTGTTCGGCTATCATAATTTATTTTATTATTTTGTAAAGAAATTTCTGAGTTATTTCTTAGCCTCCGATGAATTTTTTGAAATATAACATCAGATAATTTCAAATGATAAGGTGCATCTACAACTTTCGTATCAACTAAAGCAAACCCCTTATTCCCCCCGGTTTTAATATTGACCACGTGATCAAAAATATTTACAATTTTCCCTTGTAAACCATAATTTTCAAACACAAGGTCTCCTTCAATTACTCTATTATGCATTTTCTCCACCTAAGATATCTGTGAAATTAAGCATTTTTAGTGCTATTTCCAGATTTAATTTATCATCAGGATTATCTAAACTTAAACCAGTAATCTTTTCAATCCTTTGAAGACGATAATGAACAGTGTTATAGTGAATATATATTTTTTTAGCAACGTTTGTAAGGTTACCATTTTCCTCAAAAAAAGCTCGTAATGTTTTAAGAAGTTCTGTGTTGTGAGCTTTATCATAATTTAATAAAGGGATTATTGAATTTTCTAGAAAACTATTTTTTTCATCTTTATCAATTTGATATAATAATTTATATACTCCTAATTCTTCAAAGAAATATACTTGGCTGTCTTTATTAAGTTTATTTGCTACATTGATAGCTCTTTTGGCCTGAGAATAACTTTCATCTAAATTAATGATATCTTCTTTAAAATTACCAACACCTACATTAACTAGCTTTCTATCATTTTGATCAATCACATTTATTACTTTATCAGCTAATTTTTTCACAGCATCTTTATTTTCTTCTTCTCCTGGACAGAGTGCTATTAAGTACGTTCCTAGATCTCCCATTATAATATCATCATCAATAATTCTTTTAGCAGATTCTAAATAGGTTTTTTGGATATTTTCATTCAAGAGTCCTTTATTTTTGAAATGTTTTGAAATTAGTTCTTTTAATTCAAAAACAACAACATAAAATCCCTTATCCAAATCCATCCCCATATTTTCTCCCCTATTTACAATAGTTTGTTTATTATTCAGTTTACCTTTTAAAATATCATAGAGAAGTTCATTTTTATACTTTAATTCTACATTAGCAATGGATCGTTTATTCAGGATATCTAGAGCTGCGATTGTACTTGCCCACTTCAAAGTCGAGATATCAAGCTTGTTAATCGATTTTCCATATTCCCACGCAAACAGATAACCAAAATGACTATTAGGAGTTATAATCGGTATTTTTATTAAGTCGATATTTTTTTCGGATAAAGAAACTGTTTTTTTCTTACAACGATAACCATATATCTCTTCTTCAGTTTCACGGTCACCATTTGTTTTTACAGTATCCAATAAATCCTTTTCGGAAACCATATCATTATGTTGATCCGGAATTGAATATGACATTATAGCCATATTAGAATCCGTGATTAAAACAGGATTCTTAATCATATCTACCAGTACCGTTGAAAGTCGATCCAATCCATTTTCATATAATACAGTATTTGTTAAAACTTCATGAATGTTCAGTGTTTTTTCCAAAAATTTTGTTTGAACATTTAATATTTCACTAAGTATTGGATTGATAAATTCAGAAAATGAAAAATCATAAGGAATCTTTAATAATGGAAAATTATGTTCTTTAGCTTGATCTACCATGAATTTGGGGATTTCATTGATATACCTACCAGGTTTTACACCCAAGCCAGCCAGATTCTTATTTGCTAAATCAGGAACTAGATTTTTTAAAGCTTCCTCATCATCTTTAATTGAATAAAGAGTAGTAAATAAAAGCTCACCTTCCTTTACCCAATCAACAATATCTGGAACTTCCATTATGTTAACTTTGGTAATGTGACGGTCCAAACCTTTCTCCCCAGCTAATACCTCAACCTCGCTCATTTTTTCTAGATTTAAAGCATCTGCCATAGTTATGCCGATTAACTCTTTCATTAATTTCACCATCCTGATAAAGTTTATTTGTGAATAGTCCATATAGTATTATAACATAGATGTTTTAAATATGGAAGAAACCACAATAAATTTTTGTAGAATATTTAAGTTATTGTAAGATTTCAATAAAAAAAGGCAACCCAGAAGGTTGCCTTTATTGTGAATAATATAAGTATCTTAATTATTAAATATTATATCTATATAATATTCGACTTATTTTTAAGTTTTGGCAAATTCTTCTTCTCCACCAGGAAGAATTAGATTCAAGATAACACCCGCAAGAGCTGCAAGAGCTAAACTAGAAAATTCTACTCTTCCAAGTTGAAGTGTTGCGCCACCAAGACCTAGTACAATAACTGTTGCAACTATTACTAAGTTTCTTGAAATTTTAAGATCGGTTTGACTTTCAACTAAAGTTCTAATGCCTATAGTAGCTATCATTCCGTATAAGAGGAAGGAAATTCCACCAATAACGGGTTCAGGAACAGTTTCAATTAATCCACCAAACTTAGGTATTACTGCCATTGCAATAGCAAATGTAGCTCCTATTCTCATAACTACTGGGTCATATACTTTAGTAATAGCTAATACACCAGTGTTTTCTCCATATGTGGTGTTTGGAGGTCCACCAAATATACCAGCAAGAGCTGTAGCCATACCATCACCGAGCATAGTTCTATGAATACCAGGATCAGTAACTAGTTCTCTACCTTTACCTATAGTTTCACTAATAGCTAGTACATCACCCACGTGTTCTACCATAGATACAATTGCCACGGGAGCTATAATTGTAATAGCCGTTAAGTTGAATGACGGTACTGTAAATTGAGGAAGTCCAATCCAAGCATTATTTACAACTGGTGAAAAGTCAACCATACCTACTATAATTGCCACAATATAACCAGTTACTAGTCCTACAATAACAGGAACGAGTTTGAAGAAACCTTTTGCAAAGACAGCCGCAATTACTGCACCAACTAAAGCAGCAATCGCCACGACAATGTTAAGAGTACTTCCAGATGACATATCAACTGCTACTGGGGCTAAAATTGTACCGATAAGTATAATAACTGGACCAGTAACAACTGGTGGGAATATCTTTTTAATTAAATCAGGACCAACTTTATAAATGATAAACGCAACAATTGCATAAATTATACCTGCAGCTATAATACCGCCCTGTGCGGCTGAAATACCACCATGTTGTTCAATAACTAATGTAATAGGTGCAATAAATGCAAATGAAGAACCTAAATAAGCAGGCACCTTTTTCTTAGTAATAAAGTGGAATACCCAGGTACCTACACCTGCTGTAAATAATGCAACCGAAACGTGTAATCCAGTTAAAATAGGTACTAGAATTGTAGCACCAAACATAGCAAGTGCGTGTTGTAAACCTAGGAAAATACCTTGACTGGTTGGAAGTTTTTGAATATCTCTAATAGCATTATCATTTTTCTTTTTTGATTCCATTTATTATTCCTCCTTTTTAAAAATAAAATGTTAACTGTTTAAATTTGAATATTTATTTAAAATATATTTTTTTCCTCACCTCCAATTATAAGATTAAAAATTAATCATAATTATGATTATGGTAATTATTTCAAATATTCCCCCTATATATTAATTCTCACTATATTCCACTTTTTCCTTTTGTAATTATAAACAATTTTTAGCCGCTTTTTTCGTTATTTTTTCTAATGTTTTCCTGAAGTATATCTAATATAATGAATATGGTTCAAGTATTAATAAAAAGAGGGGGATATAATTTTGAAAGGTATTAAATTATTAAAAACAAGAAGAGCGATAAGAGAATTTGAAGAAAAAGATGTTGAAAAAGATAAGTTGGAAAAAATTGTGGAAACAGCTAGATATGCACCGACTGCCAATAATGTTCAACCTTGGCAATTTGTTGTTGTAACAGACAATGATAAAATTGAAACATTAGAAAACTATATCGATCAAGGTAAAAAGTTCCCTGCATCTATAGCTGTATTTAGTGAAGATGTTAAACATCATCTTGAAGATGGTTCTAATGTGAGTACATATATTATGTTAGCAGCAAAAGAATTAGGTTTAGGAACCTGCTGGATTGGAAGTTATGCTAAGCCATACGCTCCCCATGTAAAAGAATTATTAGGAGTTCCTGAACATTATAAGTTGATTTCAATTATAACAGTCGGCTATCCTGATGAAAATCCTCAACCAGATAAAAAAGAATTAGATGAAGTTATTCATTGGGAAAACTTTTAAAAATATTTAAATCTAAATTATTTTTAACAAGGTACAGGTGTTATGACCTGTACCTTGTTTTATGTCTAATCTACTCTGTTCAAAACAATACAAGCATTTTGACCACCAAAACCAAAAGAATTTGAAAGGACAGCTTTCAGGTCCTTAACCTCTCTAGCTTCATTAGGAACATAGTCTAGATCACATTCAGGATCTTCATTTTCATAATTTATAGTTGGAGGTAAAACATTATCTCTTAAAGCTAAGGCTGAGATTACTGCTTCAATTCCCCCGGCAGCTCCTAATAAATGTCCTGTCATTGATTTTGTGGAGCTAACAGCTAATTCATTTGCGTGACTCTCAAATAGATCTTTAATAGCCTTAGTTTCTAGTTTATCATTAAAAGGTGTAGAAGTACCATGGGCATTAATATAACCTATATCTTCATAAGAACATTTAGCTTTATTAATTGCCATTTTCATTGCACGATAAGCGCCTTCTCCATTTGGAGCTGGTTGAGTCATATGATAAGCATCAGCGGACATACCATAGCCGCTTACTTCAGCAATTATATTAGCGCCTCTTCCCTTGGCAAATTCATACTCTTCAAGAATTAAAATACCACTTCCTTCTCCAATTACAAAACCATCTCTTTCTTTATCAAAAGGCCTACTGGCTTTTTCAGGCTCATCATTTCTGGTAGAAAGGGCTTTCATGTTACTAAAACCTGCTACTGCTGAAGGTGTGACTGAGGCTTCAGAGCCACCTGCTATCATAACCTTGGCATCTCCTCTTTTTATAATTTCCATTGCCTCACCAATTGAATGAGTCCCCGAAGCACAAGCAGTAACCTCATTACTATTTGGTCCTTTTGCATTAGCATAGATAGCTACCTGACCTGCAGCCATATTAGATATCATCATAGGAATGAAAAAAGGACTGATTCTCCTAGGACCTCTATTTATAAGTCTACCGATCTGTTTTTCAAATACTTCTATTCCACCAATCCCTGAACCAATTAATACTCCAACCTCATTAGCAATATCCTCAGTAACTTCTAAACCGGCATCTTGGAGAGCTTTAATAGCTGCAACCACTGCATATTGGGTAAAAAATGCCATTCTTTTAGCATCTTTGCGGTCTATATAATCACCTGGATCAAAATCTTTAATTTCAGAACCAATTTTACTTGGATACTCTTCTGTATCGAAATTCTCTATTTTTGATATACCTGATTTCCCATTTACAATATTATTCCAGAACTTATCGATCTCCATCCCTAGAGAGGAGACAACTCCAAGTCCTGTAACTACAACTCTATTACTCATATTAAATTAACCTCCTGATTTATATTTTTCTCAATGCTTTTTCTAAACTAGTTTTATCCTGTACATTGTATGTTTTAATGGAACGATCTATTCTTCGCATTAATGTTTTTAAAACTCGACCTGGACCTACTTCAAAAGCAAGGTCTACTTCGTTTTCTCCCATTAATTTCATACTCTCTACCCATCTAACCGCATTAGTTAGCTGTTTTTCTAGAGCTGATACTATTTCTTCGTTTGACTTTACAACATCAGCAGTACTATTCGCGATTACTGGTATTTCTGGATCATTAAAGTGAATTTCATTGATATAATTTTTAAGCATATTTTTAGCTGGTTCCATCAACTGAGAATGGAATGCAGAACTAACATTTAGTTCCACTATTTTTTTAGCCCCAGCTTCATCAGCTTTTTCCATAGCTTTATGAACAGCATCTTTTTCACCGGAAATAACAATCTGCATCGGTGAATTTATATTAGCTAATTCACAGACACCGTTAACTTCATCACATATTTTTTCTATATCTTCACGCTTTAAAGCAATTATTGCAGCCATTGTACCTTTAGAACCTTCAGAAACAGCCGAAGCCATTAGTTCTCCTCTTTTACGAACTAACTTTAAGCCTGTCTCAAAGTCAAAAACACCTGCTGCACATAAAGCTGCATACTCACCAAGACTATGTCCAGCTAACATTGAAGGCTTTATATCTTTTTCTTTCATTAAGTTATAAGCAATCATGCTCACTGTAAAAATAGCCGGTTGTGTATTTTGAGTTTCTGTTAGTTCATCTTCTGGTCCTTCAAAACATAACTTTTTAAGGTCTATATCTAATATCTCATTTGCTCTATCAAAGTAATTTCTAGCCAGTTCAAAATTATCATAGAAATCTTTTCCCATTCCAACATATTGAGATCCCTGACCAGGAAATACAAAAGCTATTTTATTACCCATTATAATTCACTCCATTATTTAAATATTTTCATTCCATTCAATTAATGTAGCTGCCCATGTTAATCCTGCCCCAAATGCAACTAATAGAAGGTTATCACCATTTTTAATTTTTCCGTTTTCTTTAGCTTCTGCCATTGCAATAGCAACTGAAGCACTAGAGGTATTACCAAGTTCTGGTAAATTAACATAAACTTCATCTTCATCAAGCTTTAACCTTCTTCTTGCAGATTTGATTATTCTCGTATTAGCCTGATGGGGAATTAATAGAGTAATATCATCTGTAGTGAGATCTGCTTTTTCTATTACATCTAAAGAAGCCCTTTTCATAGTCTTTACTGCAAATTTAAAAACAGGATTACCTTCCATTCTAATGTAATGTTGCTTGTTTTTTATTGTTTCTAGGCTAGCAGGTTTTGCAGAACCACCAGCTTCCATATACAAGGCTCCTGCTCCACTACCATCAGAACCTAAATCAAAAGACAAAAATCCACCTTTATCTGTAGGCTGAAGAACTGCTGCACCAGCCCCGTCACCAAATAATACACAAGTGTTTCTATCTTCCCAATCTGTAATCTTAGAAAGGGTTTCTGCACCTATTATTAATATATTGTCATACAACCCACTTTCAATGAATTGAGCTCCTACACTCAAACCATAAACAAAACCTGAGCAGCCCGCTTCTAGGTCAAAGGCTGCTGCGTTACTAGCACCTATTTTTTCCTGAACTATACAGGCAGTGGCCGGAAAGACCATATCGGGAGTAACTGTAGATACAATAATTAGATCTAAATCATCCGGCTCTATATTAGCCTTATTTAATGCCCTACGAGAAGATTCAATTGCTAAATCAGAAGTCGCGGTATCTTCATCTGCAATTCTTCTCTTTTTAATACCAGTTCTTTTCTGAATCCATTCATCAGTAGTGTCAACTATCTCTTCTAAATCTTTATTTGTCATAACGTTTGGGGGTAAATATTTGCCCCAACCTGTTATAGTTGCTCTTCTCATTTATATATCCACCTTTCTTACTGTTCTTTATTATATAATTAAATTGAAACAAATATATTTATTATTATATCTGCTATCCACCTCCCCAATATTTCCGCAAAATTTAATATCTAAAAAGAGAACTATTATTCTCTTATATGATTTCTATTTTCCTTTATAACTTCAATAGTATCACTTATAATATCTTCAATAATCACTTTTACCGGTAAAACATCTTCAATCATTCCAGCAATCTGACCTGCCATCACACTACCAGTTTCAACATTTCCTTCACAAACAGCTTCTCTAAGTTTACCGGAGCCCATTTCCTCTATTTTTTCTTTTGTTATTTCTTTTTGCTCCATATTATCTATTTTTCGGGTTAATTTATTTTTCAAGTTGCGTACGGGATGCCCGGTACTCCTGCCGGTAACAACAGCATCTCTATCTCTGGCAGATTTAATCGCTTCCTTATATTTTTGATGAGCAACACTTTCAGTAGAACAAACAAACCTAGTTCCCATCTGAACTCCGGAGGCACCTAATGATAAAGCGGCTGCAAAGCCCCTTCCATCGGCTATACCACCAGCAGCAATGATTGGTACATCAATCGCATCAGCAAGCTGAGGCACCATAGTCATTGTTGTTAAATCACCAATGTGACCACCAGCTTCAGTACCCTCTGCAATTACTGCATCAACACCAGTTCTAACTAACCTCCTGGCTAGAGCAACAGAAGATACAACAGGCACAACTTTTATATTATTTTTTTTGAACCTATCTATATATTTACCTGGATTTCCTGCCCCTGTTGTTATAACAGGAACTTCTTCCTCAATTACAAGATCAACAATATCATCTACAAATGGTGATAAAAGCATAATATTTACACCAAAATTATTATCGGTTACTTTTTTTACTTTCCGAATTTCTCTTTTAATAACATCTTTAGGGGCATTACCTGCTCCAATAATTCCAAGTCCACCTGACTTTGATACTGCTGCTGCAAGTTCCCCGGTGGCAACCCAGGCCATACCTCCTTGTAAAATCGGATATTTTATATCAAATAAATCACATATTTCTGTGTCCAGATACATTATTCAATCACTCCCGTATTTTGTACTTTTTCATATTTTGTTTTCAATAATTTCAACTACATTATTTTGGATTGCTTCTCGTGCGACTTTTATCGCACTATAAATCGCCTGTGAATCGGAACTTCCATGACTGATTATTACGATCCCTTCTAGTCCTAACAAGGGGGCACCCCCATACTGCCTATAATCTACCTTATCTTTCATTTCCTTTAATTCATTTTTAAGTAACAAAGCTCCAACTTTTGATTTTAAATTTTTAGTTAAAGTATCTTTTAATAAATCAAAAACAAAAGAAGCAACTCCTTCTGTTGTTTTTAAAACGATGTTACCTACAAAGCCATCACAGACCACTACATCACAATTTCCTTTAAATATATCTCTACCCTCTACATTACCAATAAAATTGTTTATCTCGTTCTCTTCTTTCATTAATTCATATGTATTTTTATTTAATTTATTTCCTTTTTCTTGCTCTTCACCGATACTTAAAAGACCGACCCTCGGATTATTAATATTTAAGACCTGTTCTGCATATATCTGACCCATTATTGCAAATTGTATCAGATGTTGAGGGCTTGAGTCAACATTTGCACCTGCATCTAATACAATAGTTTTACCTATCTTGGAAGGAAAAACAGTAGCAATTGGGGGTCTTTTTACTTTTGAAACCCGTCCTATATTAAAAATACCTGAAGCCATAACAGCCCCTGTATTACCAGCTGATATAAAAGCTTCAGCCTTTTTATCTTTTACTAAGTTTGTACCTACTATTAAAGAAGAATCCTTCTTTTTACGAAGAACTTCAGATGGTTTGTCAGACATAGTAACAACTTGTGATGCATCAACTACCTTAATAGAATTAGAATTAAAATTATTGTCATTTAAAATTTTTTTAATCTTCTTTTTTTTACCTGTCAAAATACAGGTTAGATCTGAAAAATCGTTTACAGCTTCAATAGCACCTTTTATAATTTCATCTGGTGCTTTATCTCCACCCATTGCATCTATCACTATTCTCAAAACCATCATCCCCTTTATAATAAAAAAATATAACAATACTATTTATTATATATTATATATATAAGTTCATATTCCTACTTAAAGGATAATATTTTTTTATAAACAAATAAAAAAGTAGGGCTATTTGAAATAGCCCTACCTTCATAACTCTTATCTGTTAATTACTTTTTCACCCTTGTAATATCCGCAGCTTGGACATGCTCGGTGTGATAATATCAATTCATCACATTCTGGACACTCCACTAAATTTGGAGCTTTTAATTTCCAGTGAGTGCGTCGTTTTCTCTTTCTGGATTTAGAAGTTCTCTTCTTAGGAACCGCCATATCCTTACACCTCCGTTCTTTGCACTATTTTTGTTTAAAATCTTTTAATTTCTCTAATCTTGGATCAATGCTTTCTTTTTCACAATAACATTCTTC
>JAWOEZ010000028.1:0-48326 GCA_046482435.1 Halanaerobiales bacterium | reverse complement strand
TATTTACGTAGTTTCGAAGAATTTGCAGGTTATGCCCCTAATCAGGCTTACATAGGTAATATTTTACCAAATGATCTAGAAGATATTGAGCAACCTTGGTATGAAAGTGATAATCTTTTAGAAGCAAAAAGAGAAGGCAAATTTGGAGAGATTATGCCAGAAGATCAATTTATTGCTCTTGTAAAACATGTTGATGTATTTGATCTTGTAAAATTAAGTGAAGATTTCTGTGAAAAAGGGCAAAAATTAGTAGAAGAACATCCAATCTTAAAAGATATGGATATTGAGTTAGGTGATGGAGAAACCCAAGATGAATTACAAAAATTAGTTGATAACCATTCTGAACCTATTTATTTAGGTGATGAATTAGTAGGTTGTGTTAAAAAAGCCCATGAAACTGATATTAATTTAAGTGCCCATGTAATTTATGAGAATTTGATTGCTAAAGCTTCAGCAGTATTAGCAATGAAAGATCTTGAATATAGAAATGATGAGATTGACCTTACAGATGTGGACTACATTTTAGAATGTTCTGAAGAAGCATGTGGAGATATTAACCAACGCGGGGGAGGTAACTTCGCGAAGGCAATTGGAGAAATGGCAGGCTGTAATGATGCTACAGGTTCTGATCTGAGAAGTTTCTGTGCAGCTCCTGCCCATGCAATGGTTAATGCTGCCGCATTAGTTAAAGCGAGAGTTTATGACAATGTTGCTGTTGTAGCTGGTGGTTCAGTTGCTAAATTAGGGATGAACGGTAAAGACCATCTTAAAAAAGATATGCCAATTTTAGAAGATGGACTTGGCGGTTTCGCAATTATAATATCTAAAAATGATGGAGTAAATCCAATAATTAGAACAGATGTCGTAGGGCGCCATAAAGTTGGTACTGGTTCTTCACCACAGGCTGTAATAAGTTCTTTAGTTACTGATCCACTTGATAAACATGAGATCAGTATCAAAGATATTGATAAATATTCTGTAGAGATGCAGAACCCAGAAATTACCAAACCTGCTGGGGCTGGTAATGTACCGGAATCAAATTATAAGATGATAGCAGCACTTGGTGTTAAACGAGGAGACTTAGAGCGCAAAGAATTGATGGATTTTGTGGGGGAACACGGGATGCCAGGCTTTGCCCCTACTCAAGGCCATATTCCGTCAGGAGTACCTTTTGTGGGCCCTGCAGTTGAAATGATTAAGGATGGCGAGATTAATAATGCCATGATTATCGGTAAAGGTAGTCTTTTCCTCGGCAGGATGACAAACCTATTTGATGGAGTATCTTTTGTAATGGAGAAAAATAAAGGATTTGAATCAGAAAAAACAGAAGCAAGTGATAAAGAGATTAAAAATATGATTGCTGATGCCATGCGTCAAATGGCTGAGAACATGACCGGCGAGTCTAATTGAGGTGAATAAGATGGCAGATAAAACAAAAGAAAAAGTAGCTGGAATCTTTAACGAACTGGCAGCTGCAATTGAATCCAGACAGTTCGGCGAAAAAAAGAAAATCGGCCTGACCTTACTGGATAGTGAGCATGGTCCAAAAGAACTTCAAAAAGCCGTCCAAAGTGCTGAAAAAAACAACAGTGATATTGATGTTCTAGAAATCGGCTGTGATGGTGAAAAATGCTCCTGTTTGGCTGATGCCCACAAAGTAATGGATGAAAAGTTAAAAAATAAGGTTCTTCTCCAAAACAGTTGGTAAAATCATAAAAATTAATAGTATATAATTGTTCATATCCCTCATATGATAAGGCTTTTATTATTACATTATACTTAAACTATATTATAACACTCTTCTCAATTAAAAAGGGCAATATTTATTAATTTAACTGGCAAGTTATTTGTTTTTGACCAACGGATATGGAGAAGATCCAAAAATAAAGAAATTGATGCTTCTGTTACTTTACACTATAACTTCCCTTTCGGGGTTTCTACTGTTGGTAGAGTGATAACCCCCGGCAGAGGCAAAGAAATGTTCATTGCCACCACAACCGGTACTAGTGATACTGACCGTGTGGCTTCCATGTTAAAAAATACTGTTTATGGAATAGCTGCCGCAAAATCTTTAGGTATTGAAAATCCTAAGATTGGTATTTTAAATGTAGATGGTGCTCGTCTAGTTGAGAATAATTTGAGAGAACTAAAAGATAATGGTTATGATATCGAATTTGCAACTTCAGTGCGTTCAGATGGTGGAGTTGTAATGCGCGGGAATGACCTTTTAATGGGAGTTCCTGATGTGATGGTTACTGATACATTAACTGGAAATAAGTTAATGAAGATATGCTCTGCTCATACTACAGGGGGAACCTATGAAGCAAAAGGTTTTGGTTATGGACCTGGTGTAAGTGCAGAATATGATCAATTAGTAGGTATTATATCAAGAGCATCTAGTGTTCCTGTTATAGCAAACGCTATTAAATATATGGCCGAAGTCAGTAGAGGAAATCTACTTGAGGTAACCAAAGAAGAGATGAAAAAGGCCAAAAAAGCAGGACTTACAGACCTTATTGAAGAAATAAAAAGTAAGAGTGAGACCAAAGAAGTAGAAGATGTAAAACAACCCAAGAAAAAAGTTACCGGTGAAGAAATAGCAGGGATTGATATTTTAGAAATTGAAGCTGCACAAAAGTCACTCTGGAAAGAAGATATTTATGCTGAAACTGGAATGGGTTGTACCGGTCCAGTAGTATTAGTAACAGAAGAAGATGAAGAAAAAGCAAGAGAAATTCTTGAGGAAGAAGGATTTATTCAGTAATGATATATTTCAATAATGCCGCGACTACCTATCCTAAACCTGAAAGTGTTTATCAAGAAGTTGATAAATTTTTCAGGCAGGAAGGGGTTAACCCCGGTAGATCAAAGGATGTAAAAACAATGGATATAAATAGAAGAATCTTTAATACAAGGCAGCAGATTGCCCAATTTTTCGGTATTAAAGATTCTTCTCGTTTCATTTTTACATCTGGAGCAACGGAATCTTTAAATTTGGCTATTAAAGGTTCTTTAAATAAAAATGACCATGTCGTTACTACTAAGTTGGAACATAATTCAGTAATCCGTCCTCTTAATAAGTTGAGTAATGAAGGCCGGATTACTGTTACTTATCTTGATTTTGATAAAAATGGCCTCATTTTTCTTGATGATATTAAACATGTAATTCAAAATAATACTGCCCTGATAGCTATTTCTCATGCTTCAAATGTACTGGGATCTGTAATTGATATTGCTGCCTTAGGTGACTTTGCAAAAAATAATGATATTATATTATTAGTTGATGCAGCTCAGACAGCTGGTGTTTTAAATATTGATTTAGAGAACTTAAATATTGATTTATTATCTGTGCCCGGACATAAAAATCTTTATGGACCTCCCGGTATAGGTGGTCTATATATTAATAAAGAGCTTGAAATAGATACACTTATGGAAGGTGGAACCGGTAGTAATTCATTAAATACAATGCAGCCCAATATTATGCCGGATAAATATGAAAGTGGAACTTTAAACACTCTAGGAATCATTGGTTTAGGAGCAGGAATTAAATTTTTAAATGAAACCGGCATAGAAAATATATATAAACATGAAATGAATTTATTAAAAAGATTTTTAAGAGGACTTAGAAGTATTAAAAATATATTAATCTACGGGCCAACTGATTTGAATAAAAAAGTTGGGGTGGTTAGTATAAATTTAATGAATCTAAGTGCTGCTAGATTCTCTCATCTCCTGCAAAATAAATATAATATATCAGTAAGGGGAGGATTACACTGTGCTCCTTTACTCCATAAAAGGATGGGCACTGACAATAAAGGGATGGTAAGATTTAGTTTTAGTTATTTTAATACTTTAGAAGAAATTAATTATGCTTTAAATGCTATTGAAATGATAGCGGGAAAAGAGGGATAAATTATGAAAAAGGAATTATTTAAAAAAATACCGGCCGTAAATGATCTGTTAGAGAGTGAAAAAGGCAGAGAACTTGTTGATACCTATAACCATAGTTTAGTACTCAAGGGAATTAGAAAAGTATTGGACCGGAACAGAAAAATAATATCAAGAACTGATGAACAAGAATTAGAGGAGTTAAATCTATCTTTAGAACCAGCAAATTTGTTTAACGAAATCGAAGAGTATTTAATTGATTATTTAGCCCCCTCTTTAGAAAAAGTTATCAATGCTACCGGGACTATTGTACATACTAATCTTGGTCGCTCTCTATTATCTAAAGATGCGGTTGATTCTTTAGTTAAAGTTGCTAAAAACTATTCTACTCTAGAGATAGATAAAAAAACGGGAGCCAGAGGTTCCCGTTATAGTAATGTAAAAGACCTATTAACTGATCTCAGTGGAGCCGAAGATGGGTTAGTGGTGAACAATAATGCTGCCGCTGTCCTGTTGATATTAGATACTTTTGCCAAAGATAAAGAAGTCATTTTGGCGAGAGGGGAAATGGTTGAAGTTGGCGGTTCTTTCAGGATTCCCGAAGTCATGGAAAAAAGTGGTGCACGTTTAATTGAAGTAGGGGCTACAAACAAGGTATACATAGAAGATTATGAAAATAAAATTAATGAAAATACTGGTATGCTTTTAAAGGTCCATACTAGTAATTATAGAGTGATGGGATTTACTGAAGAAGTAAAACTTAAAGAACTTGTAGAATTGGGAAAAAGGTCCAATTTATTAGTTGTAGAAGATTTAGGTAGTGGAATCATAGAGGACCTCAGTGATTTAGGTTTAAATGACGAACCCACTGTTGATGATAAAATAAATCAAGGAGCTGATTTGGTTTCCTTCAGTGGGGATAAGTTATTAGGCGGTCCTCAGGCGGGTATAATTGTCGGTAAAAAGGATTTTATGAACAAAATAAAGAAAAACCCACTGACTAGAGCTTTGAGGGTAGATAAATTAACTTTATCAGCCCTAGAAGCTACTTTGAAGGCTTATATAAAAAATGAAGCCCGCGAAAAATTACCTACCTTAGAGATGTTAAGTCAAAATATTGATTTAATTAAAGATAAAGCAGTACATCTAAAAGAAAAACTAGAAACCTTGCAGGGGGCAAGCTTAGATATCAAGATCGAAAAAGATTCAACGAAAATCGGTGGGGGAGCATTTCCTTTACAGGATATACCCACTTATGTGGTTAAAGTTAAAACAAGTAATATGGATTTAAATGAACTTTCCTATAAATTAAGGATTAATAAACCTCCAATTTTTACTCGTCTATATAATGATTATATGTTGTTTGATTTAAGGACAATTAAAAATGAAGAAATAGTACAAATATTTAATGCTTTTAAAAATATATTATAAGTCAGGAGGAAGCATTATGTCCCAGAAAAATTTTATAATAGGAACAGCCGGACATATCGATCATGGCAAAACAACCCTTATTAAAGCTTTAAGTGGGACAGATACCGACCGTTTATCGGAAGAGAAAAAAAGAGGAATTTCTATAGATTTAGGATTTACTGACCTTCAATTAAATGATAAATATACATTAGGTATCGTAGATGTACCTGGCCATGAAAAATTTATTAAAAATATGTTGGCCGGAGCCGGTGGAGTTGATATTGCACTACTGGTTATTGCAGCTGATGAGGGTGTTATGCCTCAAACCAGGGAACATCTTGATATTTTAAGCTTATTGAATGTTAGAAGAGGTATCACTGTAGTAACTAAAATAGATAAGGTAGATCAAGAATGGTTAGAATTAATGATAGAAGAAATTAGAGAGAAACTCTCTAATACCTTCCTAAAAGATGAGCCTATAATACCGGTTTCTGCTGTGAAAAAAACTGGATTAGAGAAATTAAAAGAAACGTTAATAATTACAATAGAAACTATGCAGGAAAAAGAAGTAACCGGTAATGTATATTTTCCTATTGATCGAGTATTTACAATAAAAGGCCATGGGACAATAATAACTGGTACTTTAGTGAGTGGAAAAATTAAAATAGAAGATAATTTAACGATTTATCCTTCTCAAAAAGAAGTAAGGGTAAGAAGCCTTGAAGTACATAATGAAGAAGCAAAAACTGCATATCCAGGCCAGAGAGTAGGAATAAATCTATCAGGCATTGATAAGGATGAAATCGATAGAGGGGATGTTTTGGCTACTCCTGAGAGTCTAATAAACACAAAATTCTTAGACGGCAGATTAAAGGTTTTAAAAAATATTTCTTTAATAATAGAACATGGAGATAGAATAAGATTTCATATTGGAGCAAAGGAAATTATTGGAAGAGTCTACCTTTTGGATAAAGAAGAATTATTACCCGGTGAAAGTGGATTAGTTCAATATAGGTTGGAGGAAGAAGTTGTAGCTCGATATAAAGAAAATTATGTGATTAGACGATATTCTCCGATGACTACTATTGGAGGGGGAAATATTTTAGATACTCATCCCCACCGGAGAAGAAAATTTAATAAAAAAACTATAAACGAATTGAGCAAAAAAGAAAAGTTGGATGATATAGAACGAATTGAATTTATAGCTAAATTAAACAAGGAAAAAACAATAAACACTAAATATTTAATAAAAAAGAGTAGCTTACGAGAAGATAAAATAAATGAAATTTTAAATAAATTAAGCAAGAAAGATAAGCTTAGATATTTTGATCAAGGAAATACGACGACCTGGATCCATAGAAAGAATTATGAAGTTCTAGAAGAAGAGGTTGTTAAAAAATTAAGAAAGTTTCATCAAGATAACAGACTTAAAACAGGTATATCTAAAGAAGAATTAAGAACAAAATTAAGCATAAATTTGGATAATGTTGAATTTAATCAAATGATTAATGAATTAGAGAAAAAAGAAAAGATTAAGATTAAAGGTTCTTCTGTAAAGTTATTTAGTCATCAGATTAATTTAAATCATAAAGAAGAAATATTAAAAGAAGAAATATTAAAAGAATTTGAAAAAAATATTTTTATACCACCTAAAATTGAAGATATAATGGAGAAAAGCACTAAAAAAGAAGAAGTATTTAATTATTTAATAGAACAGGGGATAATTATACATGTTAAAGAAGATTTATTTTTTCTATCTTCTGCTGTAAAGGTGGCAAAAGATCTATTAGTAGATTATTTAGAAGATAATCAAGAAATTACATTAGCCGAATATAGAGACTTATTGGATAGCAGTAGAAAATATACTTTAGCTTTACTTGAATATTTTGATCAAAACAATATCACAAAAAGAATAGACGAAAAAAGAATTTTGGTATAAAAATTAAAATCATTAAATTATAATGTATAATTATTTTTGTGAAAAAATTAATGGGAGCGGCTGTGTCCATGGTGGACTCCTTGGACTTCAAATCCGATGGGAGGTCGGCAGACCGGCCTTTGGTGGGTTCGATTCCCACACGTTCCCGCCATTATCATGTCGGGGATATTTAACTTCGGCAGTTTTTTACGATGTGAATACTTTTTCTAAAATGTTTCAAAGAATTTCTTCGATAAATTCTTTCCGATTAGAGAAAGTGGCCGATAAGTTGTTGTTAAACACTTGGAGTGTTGTAATATTGGCATCTTTATAATTGAAACTAAAAAAAAAGAAGGTATTTGTAAATTAATATATAAGTAAAGCAATATAGGATATTTATAAATATTTTGTAAAAGTTCATTTCATAGTTATACTTTTTATAAATATCCTAAATTATTAAAAGGGAGATGGTTAAAATTTTTAATAAAAAGAGTTTAATTTTAATCATTTTTATTAGTTTGTTTGTAGTGATGAGCTCAGGTATGGTTAATGCCCAAACTAATGGTGAAGCGTTCGAGAATCTTAAATTGCCGTCTGATGTGGAAGAATTAGTTAAAAGTTTTAGTTATATGAATTATGATATAGTTATGAGTAAAGATGATCAAAAAATTCAGGATTCTACTTTAGAATATGATTATCTAGGAAAAGAAGAGGTTGAGGGTGTGGAGACAGATAAAGTTTCATTCAAAATGGAAGATAGTATGGAAAATGATATGCCTTCAGAAATGTCATTTTGGTTTGAGGGAACTGACATTAAGAAGATGATAGTTGACGGAGAGGAAATTTCAGCTGAAATGATTGATGTAATGGGTGATAGATTACTTAAAATTATATTTGCTCCATTTTATAGTTTATCAGAGATCAATATGGAAGAGATGAGTGAGATGGGAGAAGTAAGCCATTCCCAGGAAATGTTTGGAGGAGAAGAAATTGATGTAACTACAATAGAAATCGGAAATATCCCTGAATATGAACTCGAATCTGTAATGGCAAAAGTTGGTGAATATGATGAGGCACAATTTGTAATAAGCTATAATTATGTATCTTCAGAAGAAGATATGGAAGTTAATTTTGATGTCAATGAAATTGAATTTCATTAAAATTTAAATATATATTTTGAATTTCTCCGACCAAAAAAATATAATTATTTTAAAATTATCTATTTATTTAATTTGTAAGTTATAGTGAAATTGTTTATGTTATCATCCATCCAGAAGAAATTTTCTGGGTGGTTTTTGCCTTTAAAATATTGATATATTAAAGAATAGATTTATTAGATAAGAACAATTTCTTAAGAATTGATTACTTACTAGCAAGGCTTGGAAACTATAAATCAAGTTTTTTTTATATCTGCAAACACGACTATGAATACAGCTATCGACTTAAATTTATGATGGCCGTCAAGATCAGCACAAATCTATTTGGTTTTTTAATAATTTCTAAACAAATTATACTGGGGGGATAAATATGTTTAAAATTCAAAAGAACATTTGTATTGGATTATTGGTTATTTTAGTAATTTTTGCTTTTTCTTTTTCCATTTATGCTTTTTCTGAAGATGCTGAAACCAAAGATGTAGCAAATAGCAGTGACCATCCATTAATTTCTCGTTTTGATGGTTCATATATCAGATTTTTTCAACAAAGAAATTATGATAAATATATTCTACCATTCAGCAATTTAGAAGAGCCCGGAGATAATGAGGATATCCCTATTGACGATAAACGAGTAGAAGGTGAAGTTTACCAATACTTTTATGTAATACCTGATGGTCATTCTGTATTAGAGGTATTTAGAAATTATGAAATGGCCCTAGAAGAAGCGGGGTTTGAGACAATTCGTAAACAGGAGGGAGATATAAGTCACAACCTTTCTAGTCAATTATATTCTAAAGTTAACTGGGATTCATGCCCGGGAAATCGCTTTAATGGAGTAGGAGTTGATCATGATACAGGAGATCAGTCTTATCTAGCAGCCAAACTGGAACGCCCTGAAGGAGATGTGTATCTATCTCTTTATATAGCAGACCACGGCATAGATGGAGGTAATTGGGGAGAAGAACGACCAGCAGTTTATCAGGTAGTTGTGGAAGAGAAAGATATGGAAACTGGGCTTGTAAACGCAAATAGCGATTTCGAAAAAGAAGCAGAAAAAGAACAGGATTTATTCCCTGCCGATGCAGAAACCAAAGATGTTCCAGATAGTAGTGATCACCCAGTAATCTCTAGATTTAAAGGTTCATATTTAAGGTTTTATGATCATAATAAATACGATGAATTCACTTTACCATTTAGTAAATTAAAAGACAGTGAAGAAGACATGGGAATAGAAGGCGAAATCACCAAAAACTTTTATGTCATACCGGACGGCCATTCAGTTTTAGAGGTATTTAGAAATTATGAACTAGCTTTAGAGGAAGCAGGGTTTGAGACTATTCGAAAACAGACGAGAGATATTAGTTACAATCTTTCTAGAAAATTATATTCGAAAATTAATTGGGAAACATGCCCGGGAAATCGCTTTAATGGAGTAGGAGTTCATCATGATACAGGAGATCAGTCTTATCTAGCAGCCAAACTGGAACGTTCGGAAGGTGATCTATATTTATCTCTTTATGTAGCAGACCACGGCATAGATGGAGGTAATTGGGGAGAAGAACGACCAGCAGTTTATCAGGTAGTTGTGGAAGAAAAAGAAATGGAAACTGGGCTTGTAAAAGCGGGAACTATCATACAAGATATAGAAAGTAAAGGGAAAGTTAGTATCTATGGAGTATATTTTGACACAGACAGTGCTGAAATTAAATCCGAATCGGACCCCACAGTAGAAGAGATTGCTAAAGTACTTAATGATAATCCTGAATTAAATATCTATATTGTGGGACATACAGATAGTACTGGTGAATTTGATTATAATATAGAGCTTTCTGAAAAAAGGGCAGAAGCTCTGGTAAATAAACTTGTTCAAGATTATGATATTGACAAAAGCCGACTTGAACCAGCTGGTGTAGGTCCTTTGGCTCCCAAGGCTAGCAATGAGACCGAAGATGGGAGAGCGAAAAATAGGCGAGTTGAATTAGTTAAGATGTAAAAGGAATATCAATTAATTAAAATTAACAGAAAATATATAGAAATGTTATACAAAAGGAAAGGGGTTCTGTGTAAAAGCAGACCCCCCTTTACTTTGTTTTAATAATATATATTTAGAACAAGTAAGACTATAAATTGATTGATATGAATATGGAGTTTTTATAGATATTCTGCTGTAAAGATGTGAATATATTTGACTTTAATATTTTTTTAAGATAATATATGAGTGTAATCGAATTTAATCATATGGAAGGTGAGCATATGGATTTAATAAAAATCATCAAAGCATTATCACATCAAAACCGTTTACGAATCCTTAATTTAATTAATCAACAGGATTTATGTGTATGTGAATTAGAATATATTATGGATGTTAATCAATCTAATGCTTCCAGGCATTTAACAAAATTAAAAGAAGCAAATATTATTTATGGAAAAAGAAAAGCACAGTGGATCTATCATCAAATAAATGAAAAATTATTAGACGAACATATTTTTTTAAAAGAGATCATTGATAATGAATTAAAAAATATTAAATTAATTAATGATGATAATGATAAATTAAAAAAATATCTAGCTAGTGGATTATCATGTGAAGATCTAACATAAATACTACAAGATACGGAGGGATATATAGTGGCTAAAGAAGAAATTGCTGTGGAAGATAAGACGAAAGAAATAGGATTTTTTGAAAAATATTTAACTGTTTGGGTTGGAATCTGTATTGTAGCCGGTGTTATTATAGGTAGATTATGGCCCGTTTTTCCCGATACTTTGAGTCAGTGGGAGTATGCTCAAGTTTCAATTCCAGTGGCTGTATTAATTTGGTTTATGATTTATCCAATGATGGTTGAGATTGATTTTAGCAGTATTACTGAGGCTGGTAAAAGGCCCAAGGGTTTGACAATAACATTAGTAACTAACTGGATTATAAAACCCTTTACTATGTTCTTTTTCTCATGGTTATTTTTAAGAGTTATCTTTCAACCATTTATATCTGATGCCTTAAGTCAGCAGTATGTTGCTGGAGCAATTTTGTTAGGTGCCGCTCCCTGTACTGCGATGGTTTTCGTATGGAGTTATCTAACTGATGGGGATCCTGCTTACACATTAATTCAGGTATCTATTAATGATATAGTACTAGTCTTTGCATATGCCCCACTTGTAATGTTCCTTCTGGGATTGGGACAGTTATCTGTTCCCTGGGATACAGTATTACTTTCTGTAATTTTATATGTGGTCGTGCCCTTAACTATGGGATATATTTCTAGAAAATATATATTGAAGAAAAAGGGTAAAGATTGGCTTGAAAATGTTTTCTTAAAGAAGTTAGATAATGTCACTATAATAGGATTATTATTAACTTTAATTATATTATTTTCATTCCAGGGAGATGTGATTGTAAAAAATCCTTTCCATATAGTTTTAATAGCTGTACCATTAATCATTCAAACCTTCTTTATCTTTACAATTGCTTACGGTTGGGCTAAACTCTGGAAGGTTGAACACTCTATTGCTGCTCCGGCTGCAATGATTGGAGCCAGTAACTTTTTCGAATTAGCAGTTGCTACTGCAATTTCAGTTTTTGGGATAAGTTCGGGGGCTGCCTTAGCTACTGTTGTAGGGGTATTAGTTGAAGTTCCGGTAATGTTAGGATTAGTAGCCATAGCTAACAGAACAAAGCATTGGTTCCCGGAGAAGATTTAATTGTTTTTAAAACAGAAGATATTATTTAACCACCCTGTGATCTGATTATTACGGGGTGGTTTTTAATTTTATTGATTTTAACAATTTAATATGTTAACCTTAAATTAGTTAACGAAAACTAACATAGCAAAATACTATGATTAGCCCCTCAATATGAAGGTTTTGGTTTATCTAAGATGGATGTTTTTTCTGAAGTAGAAAGAACGAAAAATGTTATTTATAATAAAGAAGAATTTAGAACTAGGATAATTGAATTGGAACCAGAATAGGAAATGCCAGATTGTGAGATGGATAGTTATATTATCTTCTAGGTTGTAAATGGCAGGGTGGAAGCTAAAGTAAATGATGAGGTTAACAAAATCGGTGAAAACCAGACTGTAATTACAAATCCAGTTGTTTTTACGCAAAGCGAAGAGGGAGTTTAAATTAATAAATAGATATAAAATATGTTATAGATAATAATAATAATTCCAAAGCATATAATAGGAGTGTTAATTATGCAAAGAAAAACTACAGCTGAAAGAAAAAAAGAAGTACTAGAGATAGCAAAAAGAATTATTTATGAAAAAGGTTTTTATAAATTAACCATAAGAAATATTTCGGATAGAATGGATATTTCTGAAGCTGCTATTTATCGCCATTTTAAAGGTAAAGAAGATATTATTGATCAATTGACAGATTTAGTATTTTATAAGGGATGTTCTTTAAACACAGAAAATATTGAGGACCCAATAGAAACCTTAAAGTTATTTATTGATAAACAAATAAAAGTTTTTGAAGATGACCCTTATCTTTCAATCATTAGTTTTCAGGATGACATGTTTAGAGAATACCCAAAAATAAAGAAAAAGTTTATTAATCATCAAAACGAAAGAGAAAAGGAAATAATAAATATAATAGAAGAGGGTATAGAGCAAAATTTAATTAAAGATAATATCAATCCGGATGCTTTTGCCTCAATTTATATGGGAAGTATCAGAATTACAGTGTTAAAGTGGAAAAACAGTAATTTTAGTTATTCCCTGAATACAAAATTAAAAGAAATTAAAAACGAATTAATTAAATACCTAGAGGGTGATTATTAAATGGTGGCTTGGATAATAAATATTACGACAATAACATTAGTTGTATTCACAATTGTCAAAGATAAGGGGAAAGCCAAAAAGGCTTTAATTAAAGCCCTTGTTAAGTTTGTAAATCTATTACCAATGATGATTGTTATAATTGTTTTAATAGGTTTAATCTTTGGTTTTATTCCACCAGAACTAATCAAAAGCTATCTGGGGTCTAATGATAAT
Source organism: Halanaerobiales bacterium (assembly GCA_046482435.1). GTDB lineage: Bacteria > Bacillota > Halanaerobiia > Halanaerobiales > M55B127 > M55B127. Next base: position 34,956 of record JAWOEZ010000028.1, on the reverse strand, counting down.
ATCTTACAGATAATAGCTGCAGCTGTCTTTGGAGCTGTAACCCTGATCCCAAGTATAGTAGCACTTCCTCTAGCAGGTTCTTTAGTTGAAGCAGGTGCTTCTTATACACCGATTGCTGCCTTTATAACTACCTTAACAATGGTTGGTTTTGTAACTTTTCCTGTGGAATTAAAGGAACTTGGTAAAAAGATAACTATATTAAGAAATGTGTTTGCATTCGTATTTGCGATTATAATTTCTTTGATTATTGGAGTGTTAATGTAATGGATCAAAAAAATATTAATATTAAAGGAAAAATTAAAAGCGGAATATTAAATTTAGGAAAGTATCTAATTGTAATTAGTATAGTTCTTTTAAGCCTTTATTATTTTTTCCCAGATAAAATTGCTGCCGGCTTAGATCTTTCTGGTGAATATGGAATTGAAATGCTTACAATATTTCCAGCAGTTTTAGTTTTAATGGGTTTGGCGGATGTTTGGATACCTAAAGCGATGATTGAAAAATATCTAGGTAAAGAAGCGGGAATAAGAGGAATAATATTATCCATAATTATGGGGACATTGCCGACAGGACCATTATATATTGCTTTTCCAATCGCAGCAGAATTGTTAAGAAAAAATGCAAGAATAAGTAATGTAATGATCTTTCTGGGAGTATGGGCTTCTTCAAAAATACCTCAGATTGGTGTTGAAATTAAGTTTTTAGGATTTAAATTTGCAATGTTAAGGTTGATATTTACTTTAGCTGCTCTAATTGTAATCGGGTATCTTATTGAATATATTATAAATAAGAAAGAAAAAAGCGAGGCCGCATCATAAAATAGGGCCTCTTTTTAAATTATTCTACAAAAGAACCTCTTATATTAATCTCTTGATTTAAAGGTTTTCCAGATATAAGAATGAGCTTGGATTTTACTTCAGATTTAATATTTACTTTATCGATCTCTTCAAAAAGGATTGCATTACCTTCTTTATATTGTCATCAATTTTTATTATTTTAAAATTTTTCATTTTGTTTACCCCAAGAAATAATATTATTTAATCATCTTAATTCACTTTATATATTATTCACAATTTATATTCAGTCAAACAACTTACTATTATCTGGAAAATTTGTTATAATATATTTGTAAAGAAATAAATGAGGGGAAAGGAGAGTTAGAATGTATTCAAAATTAGGAGAAGCCATTATTGAAAAAAACAGGGAAGAGATAAGTAATATAATTTCAAATTTAGAAAAAAAGGATATAAATTTAACCAATTTTGTTGATGAATTTGCCTCAATTATGTTAATGGAAGCAAATTTATCCTTTGGCAACTTTCACTTTATTAAAATGGCATTGTTTTTAAGGGAACTCGCTATCAAAAATTATTTTTCTAAAAAGACTGAACAAAAGCTAATTAATCTCTTGTCATTAAATATGACGGAGAGACATTTTGTGAAGGTCGAAGCTTCCCGAATCGGTTACAAGGAAGAAAAAGCAGACCAAACTACTATAAAAAAGATGGTAGAGGAATTAGATAAGGGAAATTCGCACAATGCATATTACTATAGTTTGGGACTCTTAAAATACAAACCGGAAGTTTTAAGAAACAATTTACTTGTCCTGGGGACAGAATCATTATCTAAATCATTGGGACATAGTTTTACCTGTTTTTATCCTGTTGTAAAAGATCTTATGGTGGCGAATTCACGTCATGATACAAATTCTTTATTAAGCTATATTCTATATCTATCTCGTTTTGATTATGATAAAAAAGTACATATCCAATATGATAAAGATAGTTTCAAGAATGTTCCCCATTTAATGGAAGTCTGTTCTTCAGGTGAAGGAATAGTTAATCTTCATCATATGATTACACTTGCAATGTACTTATTATGGGAAAAAGATAATATATATGGAGATTATATTCCATATAAGAATTTTATAAATTGGGTCGGAAATAAAGGAGTCGATCAAAAGCAGAAAGAAAAAGTGGAAAAAATGGAGAAAAAGATGGAGCGTCCTGAAAATTATCAAGATTTTGAAAATCTTTTTTCACTCAGTAAGTTAGAAGAGTCTTTACCACTTTATTATGAATTAATGGAAAAAGATTATAAAACGGCTGTAGAGTGGATGTTCAGATTATATACAATTTACTATAATCCAAATTGGGATCCTCATTACTTTACAAGTCTATATTCCGCCCTAAAATTGTTTAAAATGGATCAAAGTGAAGATAAGATTCCATCTAAGATGGCTATATATCAAGCGTTGAAATATTTTTCTCAGAGAGTTGAGATTGATATTTAAAATAAAGCGGTTAAAATATAATAGTGATAAAAAAACAAAGTTATAGAAATAATTTATATAAAAGCAATCTGTTTTAGAGTCAATTAATAAAAATAAATAATATTTCTGTGCATGTTTTAAGTGAGGGTTGGTTATATATAAAATTTTTAGAGAATCTAAAAATTGCAAGTTTGGTGGAAAGGAATTTTATGTTAAAGATAAGAGGATAGAAGAAAGTATTATAAAAAATAAATGATAAGATTGAGAGGGGAAAAGGGTTCTGAATTAAAATATAATAGCTAATTCAGAACCCAAATTAGTATATTATTAAAAAGCATTGTGGGCTGAGTTATTAGAGTTTAAAAACAAATTACTGTTTACTAAAATTCATTGGCTACATCAGCAGGTTTTTTGCCAATTTCAGCAAACAATATTTCTGAACTACCATCTCTAATTACTTTAATCATAATTGTTTCTCCAATACCATTATTTTCGATGATTTTTGATACTTCATCTATATTGTCAATCGGCTTTTTATCGATTTCTTTAATTATATCATATTGTTTTATTCCAGCTTCTTCAGCAGGGCTGGTTTCAATAACATCGTGTACAATCACACCTTTTTTGTTTTCTAATTCAAAATAACTTTGAACTTTTTCAGTCACAGGTCCGTAGACAACACCTAACCAGGGTTGTCTAATTTCACCTTCAGTTTTTAAGTCATCTATATATCCTTTTACTTCATTAACAGGAATTGCAAAACCAATACCTTGTCCTCTCTGACTTACCGCAGTATTTATACCGATTACTTGCCCTTCAATATTTAAGAGCGGACCACCACTGTTGCCGGGATTAATTGCAGCATCAGTTTGAATCAAGTTCTTATAAGTTCTTGAAGGGCCTTGATTCGATGGAATTTGAATAGGTCGTCCTAATGCACTAACAACTCCTGTGGTCACAGTATGACTTAATCCAAATGGATTACCGATTGCTATTGTCCAATCTCCTGGACTGAGATCATTTGAATCTCCAAGTGGGATAGGATTTAATTTCTTATCTGCTTCTACTTTCAAAATAGCAAGATCTAGACCATACTCTGACCAGACAAGTTCTGCGGAAAGAGGGTCATCAAATCCATCGATAGTAACATTAATTTCTTTGGCATTATGAACTACATGTTCATTTGTAATTATATATCCATCTTCAGTTGCAATAAAACCACTTCCATATCCTTCTCTTTCTTTGGGCTGCTGCTCAGGTAATTTTTCACCAAAAAAATATTCATAAAATTCTTCATCATAATAATACGGCAAATCACCCTCAGTTACTTCTATTTTTGAAGTTACCTTTACTACCCCTGAATTAACTTCTGAAGCGATTTCACTAAAAACATTATTTGGTTTAACAGTCTCCTGATTTTCATCATTTTGGGCCACTACTCCAGTGGAAAGCAAACCTATAAATACAACTACAATGGTCATCAATAAAAGGGGTTTGGGAAGTGAATATTTTTTCCTCATGACGATCTTCCTCCTTTATTTTTAATATAATGAATTTTTCCCACTGAGTCAAGTTTTATTCTAATAATAAAATAATAAACAAATGTAAGAGAAATATGAGAAAAATATAAAAAAATATGTGACTTACAAAGGTAAGGAAATAGGTTGAGTCTAGAACCTGTAAGAATAATCAAGAAACCAGACAGAATATTTAAAAAAATATGTTATTTTATCAAAAATATTAAAAGAAAACTCCACTAGATCTATTTGATTTAGGACAAAGAGTAAAGAGCTTACCCTTTTTCAAAAGGGTGATGAATTTGTTTAGTTTTAATTGTTTAATACCATATATATGCTGAAATAATAATATATCTCGGTATATTGATAATTATTACTGGTTATGTTATATTGAAAATAAGTATAGAATAATAAAGGGAGGTATTATGAATGTTAAAAGTTGGAAAAAAAGCACCAGATTTCGAAGGAACGGCTTATCATCAGGGAGATTTCAAAACTGTAAAACTTTCTGATTATGAAGGCGAATGGAGAATTGTATGTTTTTATCCAGGAGATTTTACTTTTGTATGACCTACTGAACTGTCGGCAGTTGCCGTCAAGTATGATGAGATTAAAGACTTAGGAGCAGAAGTAATATCAGTAAGTACTAATAGTCATTTTTCACATAAGATTTGGGATGAAGTAGAATTGTCAAAAATGGTAGATGGTGGGATACCATATCCTATGGTAGCTGATCCATCCGGAAGAATTGGTAAAAAATATGGTGTATATGATGAAGAAGAAGGAGTTAATGTTAGAGGGAGATTTTTGATAGATCCTGATGGAGTTTTACAGGCAATGGAAGTCCTTACTCCTCCAGTAGGAAGAAATGTTGAAGAGTTAATTAGACAATTACAGGCCTTTAAACATGTTAGAAAGACAGGAGAAGCTACACCTTCTGGTTGGCAGCCAGGTAAACCAACCTTAAAACCCGGTAAAAATCTAGTCGGGAAAGTCTGGAAAGAATGGCAGCCTGATAATGCTTTTAATAAATAAAATTTTGTACAATAGGGCCTTCAGCAAAATGGGGGCTCTTTTTTTATTTAAACTAGAAGGAAAATTATAATATATAAAGAAATAGATATTATAACAAATAGCTTGGGGGAATATATAATGGAAGAAAAAAATTTCAGGGCTGAGACAATTGAACAGACTAATTTATTAACTGATCCATTTGGTTTAACAGTTTTGTCTATTCTAGAGGTAGATGAGTATATGACAGCTAAGGATATTTCTGAGAAGTCCGGTGAAGAATTAAATTTAATAGAAGAATACTTGAAATTGTTTTTAGAAGAAAATATGATTGAATCAAAAGAGTTGAATAACAATAAAAAATATGCCAAAAAAGCTGAGTACTATAGTTTTTCTCCTGAATTATTATCTATGATTCCGGAAAAGATTCATGACCACTTAATTTTTGGTTTAATACATGCAATCCAAGGGGATTATTATGATCTGTTAAAATTATCAAAAGAGTATAATGATTTGGAGAGTGCTTTAGATAAAGCAGGCTATCCAAAACCTAAAAAAAGTTTAGATTTAATGATGGGAAGAATATATATAAAAGAAGAGAATATGAAGGAGATGTCAGAGGAAATCAATAATATTTTTAAAAGATATAAAGAAGTCCCTGAGGATGAAGATGAAGAAGATTATTTATCTTTTGATTTGAACTTTTTAATGAAACCAACAATGGCCCATTTTTTAAAAAATATTCAAAATAATCAATGATTCGAATTTAAAAAGTCCTCGAATAATTATGGGGGCTTTTTAATTATCTTGAACGACATTCTTTATTTTATCGTGATCAATAAATACCAAAGTTTAAGTAATACCATGTTATCTAACTACAGCCAGTTCCTTTTTAAGAATCGAATAGAGGGATTTCATATTATTGAATTCCTATTAATGTAAATAGAAAAATAATATATATAAAAGTTTAATAGCAATATTCCAGTACATTATGAGAAAAAATTGAAAGCGGAAAATTAAAATTAATTACTAACAAATCAATATAAAAAATTATTATTTGGTCTAAGATGAAGCATGAGTAATAAGTCACAAACCCTTGACTTTATAGGGAAAAGATGTTAATATGAAAATCGTTGAAACGAATAGGGGCCATTAGCTCAGTAGGTAGAGCACCTGACTTTTAATCAGGTTGTCGGAGGTTCGATTCCTCCATGGCTCACCATTTTAACGCGGGGTGGAGCAATTTGGTAGCTCGTCAGGCTCATAACCTGAAGGTTGTCGGTTCGAATCCGGCCCCCGCAACCAATTAAATATATAAAAATGTGGTGGGGTAGCTCAGGTGGTAGAGCAGTGGACTGAAAATCCTCGTGTCGCCAGTTCGACTCTGGCTCCCACCACCATTTTTTTAAAAGTCTGGAAGCTCATCGATAGCTTCCTTTTTTTGTTTTTGGTCAGTATGAGTATAGATTTGAGTAGTGGATATATTCTCATGGCCTAGTAGATCTTGTAGTACTTTTATATTTTTCGTTTTATTATAGAGGAGAGTAGCAAAGGTATGTCTTAATTTATGAGGTGTAACTTTACTAGCATTTTTAATCCCAGCCATTTTTGCATATTTTTTGACAAATAATTGAATAGAACGGGGACTTATCCTATTCCCCCTTGTAGATAAAAAGAGGGCTTTTTCTGCATCTTTATTATTAGGCTCGATTTTATTTCTTTCAGGAAGATACTGTTTAATTGAATTTATTGTATCTGAATGTAAGGGAACATAACGTTCTTTATTACCCTTTCCATAAAATTTGATTGACTTATCTTCATAATCTATATCTTCAAGATCGAGCTCAACCAGTTCTGAAACTCTTAAGCCAGCATATAGAAACAACTTAACAATTGCTAAATCCCTTTTTTTATTTAATAAATTAGCTTCTTTTATTACTTCAATATATTTTTTCGCTTCATCTAATTTTAAATATATAGGCTCAGCTGTAGTCCTCGTTTTTGATGATTCAATCGTCAGGGCGGGATTTTTCTCTATATACTCTCTTTTTAGTAGAAATTTAAAAAAAGAACGTATTGCATATAGTTTACGGTTTCTTGTAACAGCACTGTTATCATAACTTAACACTATATCACTTAAGAACTCCGAGATTTCATACTTGGAAATTTCAGATATCGTAAAATCTTGCTCAAAATCTTGCTCATTTTTTAAATATTTATATAATAGTTTGAGGTCATGTTCATATTCTTTTACAGTTAATTTTGAATAAGCTCTATCTACTGTTAAATATTTTTTGAAATTATCTATTGCTTCTAAATATTTTAGATCTCTAACCATTTTAATCCAACCCCTTTAGTAAATACGGTAATTACTATATAAATAAGTTCAATATTACTGCTGTTAATCCTCCTTGTATTACTTATATTTACTTTATTTAGAATTTATTATATAATTAATAAAAAGAAGGATAGGAGTGATTTAAAATCATTATTCCTAGAAAAATACAGACTATTTTTTACATAATGAGTCCTTTATTTATACTGCTCGGAATTGGTTTGCTGATTCCGATTATATTTTGTTTTATATATAATGAAGCACATCTATACTACCAGGCTTTTTACATACCTTCCATGCTATCCTTTGCTCTGGGAATTATATTTTCGTTTTTAAAAAATGAAGAAATTAATTTAACATTGACTAATAGTATGCTTATAGTTGGCTTATCATGGATATTCTTTTCCCTAATAGGTGGATTTCCTTTTATAATTGGACTAGAAAAAAGTTTTATTGATGCATTTTTTGAAGCAGTAAGTGGGTTTACAACCACTGGTATTACAGTATTTCAAAATTTGGGCTCTATGCCCCATTCTATATTAATATGGCGGAGTTTGATACAGTGGTTCGGTGGATTAGGTATTTTAACCTTCTTTTTATTTATTACTTTTCGAAGTGAAAGTGAATTATGGCAACTATTTACTGCTGAATCACATAAAATAGAAACTTCTCGGCCCGTCCCAAATATTTTTAGATCAATAAAAATTTTATGGTTGATATATATTTTGTTTACAGCTGTCGAATTCATATTGCTTATTGGATTTCAAATGGCTCCTTTTGATGCATTGATACATTCGTTTACAACCCTTTCAACAGGGGGTTTTTCTAATTACGATGCAAGCATAGGACAGTTTGCTTTGAGTGGACATCCTAACTATAAAATATTTGAATATATTATAATATTTTTTATGTTACTGGGTGGTATAAATTTTTTAATTCACTATAAGGTATTAAAAGGCGAGATTAAAGAAATTTTTACAAATTTCGAAATGAAATATTTTTGGACCATCATTAGTTTAGTATTATTTTTGATTTTAACTGGTAAAGTTTTTGATCATTCCCTTAATTTTGGTAATATAGAGGTGGTTTTTAGGAAAACTCTTTTCCAGGTTGTTTCTGTGATGACCACTACGGGTTATGGGACAGAATCTTTGACTTCAGGTTTTTTCCCTGCATTAGCGAGACAGTTATTTCTCTTTCTCATGTTAGTTGGAGGTTGTGTGGGTTCGACTGCCGGCGGCATAAAGGTGGTCAGAATTGCTATTTTAAACAAGTTATTTGGTCGTGAAATTAAAAAATTCTATCTACCTAAAAGAGCTGTAATGCCCTTGAAAGTAGAAGAAAAGTTAATTCCAAGGGATGAAATATATAAAATATCTGCCTTGTTTTTCTTCTGGCTAGTTATTGTATTAACAGGAGGTCTGATCACAGCCTTATTTTCTGATTTAAATGCTTTGCAAGCTGTTTCAGGTATGTTCTCAGCGATGGGTAATATAGGTCCATTTTACTTTTCAGTGGATAAGATGGCTTCTTTATCACCCGTTATAAAATTAACGTATATCTTTGGAATGTTAGCGGGTAGACTTGAGATCTTACCGGTATTTATTATCTTTACACGAAAAGCCTGGAAATAGGAGGAATTTATAAATGTATATAATTGTAGCAGGTGGTGGAGTTGTTGGTAGTTCTATAACATCTAAACTAATTAGAGATCATGATGTTGTAGTAATTGATGAAAAACAGAGTGTTGCAGAAAAGATATATGCTAAATATGGGGCTGTTAGTGTAGTTGGGAATGCAACAAATATTGATGTTTTAAAAGATGCTGGTATTGAAAAAGCAGATGTTGCAATTGGTGTTATGGATTCTGATTCAAATAATCTGTCATTTACCCTTTTAGCGAAAAATTTTGGGGTAGATAAAATTCTGGTTAGAATGAGAAATCCTGAATATAAAAATGCCTATGAAATGGCCGGGGCTACTAATATAGGAGCTGTTAATGAGATACTAGTAGATAACTTCATAATAGATATAGAAGAACCTAATATAAGAAAGGTTGTTTCAATAGGAGAGGGGAGTGCTGAGGTTTCAATAGTTACCCTTCCCGATGATTTCAAAAGAAATGGAAGTACAGTCTCTGAGATTGTTAATAGCGAAGGTTTTCCTTCCGAATGTGTGATTGCGGGTATTTTTGACCAGGATTCTCATAAATTGAGAATTCCGAAGGGGAATACCAAATTATACAAAAATGATCAACTCTTTTTAGTGGCTACAAATGAGAATATGGAAAAAGCTGCTGATTTTTTACTAGAATCATAAATTAATATTATACGAGGTGGGGTCTGAGATGTATAAAATCAATTCTTTTACATTCGGGAAAATTGAGATAGATAAAAAAAGCTATCAAAATGATGTGATAATTTATCCTGATAGTATAAAGAAAAATTGGTGGAGGGATGAAGGTCACCGGCTTTTTAAAAAAGATATTGAAAAAATAGCTGAATATGATCCAGATTTAGTTATTGTCGGCACCGGAGCAAGTGGGCGGATGAAGGTAGATTTTAAACTAAAAGAATATTTGGACCAAAACGGGATAGAATATTTTATTTCTACTACAAAAAATGCCGTAGAAAAACACAATGAGATGATTGAAGCTAATAAAGAAGTAATAACTGCGCTTCATTTAACTTGTTAGGAGGAATCTGCAAAATGGATTTTAAAGTGACATTAATCCAGAGTAATATAAAAATAGGTAAAGAAAAATATAATTTTAATGAGATGAAAAAACAGTTATATAAAGCGGTTGAATCTAATACCGATCTCGTAGTACTGCCCGAAACATGGGTTACTGGCTTTGGTCAAAATATATTTGATAATATCAATAGTTATGCAAAAAAAGAAAATAATGAAATACTTCAATATCTCAAAGATTTTGCTCTTGATAATGATCTCCATATTGTGGGAGGAACAATTTTAGAAAAAGAGAGAGATGGAAATATTTATAATAATCTCTATTATATAAATAGAAAAGGAATTGTAGAGAGCAAATATAGAAAAATGCATCTATATTCTCCTGGTAGGGAACACAAAGTAGTTACCCCCGGCCATGATATTAGTGTTGTTGAAACAGAGTTTGGTAAGTTTGGGTTTATGATATGTTATGATGTCCGTTTTCCTGAATTAGCCAGGCTTTATGCCCAGGAAGGTGTTGATGTATTATATGTGGTTGCGAACTTTAATGATCCTAAAAAAGATCAGTGGTTAAATCAATTAAAAGCTCGGGCTTTAGAAAACCAATTCTATGTTGTTGCCTGTAATAGGAGTGGTGAAAAATATTTCGGTAATTCTGTGATTATTAGTCCAAAAGGAGAGGTAGTACTAAATGCTGGAAGGAGAGAGGGGATATATAGTGGTTATGTTGACCTCTCTTTAATTAAAGCCGTAAGAAAAGAATTACCGTATCTTGATGATAGAAGAGATGATATTTATAATTTAACTTTAAATTAATAGAAGAGGTGAAAAGGGATGAAATATGCTAGAGAAGATATAGAATTTAAAAATAATGCCCTTCGTTTACACCGCTGGATGCCAGATACCAATAGTTATAAAGGTATGATTCAGGTAATTCATGGAATGGCTGAACATGTAAAAAGATATACTGAATTTGCTGAATATTTTACAGAACGTGGGTTTATAGTTTTTGGTATAGATCATTTAGGCCATGGAGAGACTGTAAAATTAAATAAGGGGATGTTTGGATATTTTTTAGAAGATGAAGGTTGGGTTAAGGTAGTTAAAGCTAATAAATATATTTCAAAACTGATGAAAGAAAGGTATCCAGGCCTTTCTCAGATTATTTATGGTCATAGTATGGGATCAACGATAGCAAGATATTATTTAATTGGAGATAAAATTCCTGATGGTATAATTGTATCGGGAGTGTTCACCTATCAGGAAATTGTCACCGATATTTTAAATCTGATAGCTAAATTAGAAAAAGTCTTAAAAGAAGGCAGAAGTTATAATGTAATAAATAATTATCTGATGGATTTAATTTTTAACTGGAAGTTTGATAGTGATGATCATAATAACTGGATAAGTAGTCTAAAGGAAGAAGTCGAAAAGTATAATAATGATGAACATTGTGGTTTTGAAGTTACTAACCAGATGTTTATTGATATTTATAATGGTTTGAAAACAATAGATAAAATAGAAAAGAATAGAGAGATATCTAAAGATATCCCCCTATTTATAGTTAGTGGTAAGGATGATCCGGTAAGTAAATATGGTAAAGATGTAAAAAAACTATTTAATAGGTATAAGAGAAGACAACTCAAAGATTTAAAATATAAGGTATATTCTAATATAAGACATGAAGTCCTCAGAGATAGAAGAAAAGAGGAAGTATATTCTGATTTTGAGAACTGGATTAACGAGCATCTCTAACTTTTGCTTTTAACAATGAATTTACCTAGTTTTTTAGATAGTTTTTTTGGAATATAGGCATCCATAAATATGAACTCATTTTTATACTTTTCTTTTTCAACAAGACCCTGATTATGAAGGATTTCTATTATATTTGCATTATCATATGGAATTTCTAGGGTGTATCTGATCATAGACTGTTCTATAAAGTCACATAATTTATTTCGAAGGTGGTTTGTGTTTATATTTTCTTCGGCTGATATAAATATTGCTTCTGGATATTTTATTTCAAGATCTTTTTTTATCTCGGAGTCAATCAAATCAATTTTATTAAAAACTTTTTGAATGGGTTTATCCTGAATACCCAGCTCGATTAGTTCTTTTTCAACAATATTAACTTTATTATTTACTTCCTCGTCATTTGCGTCAATAATGTGAAGTATCAAATCTGCTTCTGTAATTTCTTCCAAAGTAGATCTAAAGGATGCAATTAATTGGTGGGGAAGATTTTTTATAAATCCAACTGTATCAGTAACTATTATATTTTTACCGTTTGGAAGTTCATAACTTCTGGCCGTAGAATCTAGTGTCGCGAAAAGCTGATCTTCGACCAAAGAATCCTCTCCTGTCAATAGGTTTAAGATAGTAGTTTTACCAGCGTTAGTGTAACCTACTAATGATATTATGGGATCTTTTCTGCTTTTTCTTTGTATTTCACGGTCACTCCTAATATTTTTTAGTTTTTCTTTTAATCTGTGTATTTTCTTTTCGATTCTTCGGCGGTCCACCTCAAGTTTGGTTTCCCCAGGACCTCTAGTACCTATTCCACCAGCTAATCTTGATAATTCTTCTCCTCTTCCGACAAGTCTGGGCAAAAGATATTCAAGTTGTGCTAATTCAACTTGAATTTTACTTTCTTTGCTTTGGGCATGCAGAGCAAAGATATCCATTATTAATTGATTACGGTCCAATATTTTAACTTCTAGTTCTTCTTCAATGTTTCTTAATTGAGCAGGAGATAGTTGGTTATCAAAAATAACTAAATTTATTTTGTAATTATTGATAATGTCTTTTATCTTTTCTAGATTACCTTTACCGATATAATAGGCGGGATTTATTTTTTTTAGGCGATATGTAAAATATTTGATAGAATGAACGCCCGAGGTATTTGCTAACTGGCCCAATTCTTTAATTGATATTTGATCATCGCTAACTAGTAAAGCGTTTTCCTTTCTATCTTTGATTTCATATAGATCTTCATTATCTTTTGTAAAGTTTATAATAATAAGTCACCTCTCTTAATTCATTATCATCATTATATCAAATATTTAAGTTAAGATAAATGGTTATTTATGAAGGAATAACTTTGTCATATATTGAATTATTATTATAAGTGAAAAGTTATTTTGAAAACTGTTTATATGTAACATATATTTAAAATATATTATTGGGAAGTGGGATCATGAAGTATGGTTTAATTTTAGAAGGTGGAGGAGCTAAAGGTTCTTATCAAATTGGTGCAGTAGAAGCTCTACAAGAGATGGGTATAGAGTTTGAGGGTATTGCTGGTACCTCTATAGGAGCTTTAAATGGTGCTTTAATAGTACAGGGTGATTTAGAGAAGGCCTATGACCTTTGGTATAATATTAGTCCAGAAAAGGTTTTTGATATTAAGCAAGACGCATTAGATAAGGTCAAGAAATTGAATTTTGATAAAAAAGATTTAAGTTACCTCTGGACCCAGATTAAAAACATTGTAGATAACAAAGGATTAGATATTTCTTTAATAGAGGATTTAATTAAAGAGAATGTAGATGAAGAAAGGATTCGGGAATCAGATAAAGATTTTGGTATGGTAACTGTTTCTTTATCCGATATGGAGCCTGTTAGAATATATATAGAGGAGATTCCTCAGGGAAGACTAATTGATTACCTATTAGCGAGTTCAAATTTACCCACTTTTAGGCAGGAGAAGCGAAATGGTAAATATTTTTTGGATGGGGGATTTTATGATAATCTCCCGGTTAATATGCTTATTGATAAAGGGTATGAAAATATCATAGCAATCAGAACTCATGGCTTAGGTATTGTCCATGATATTGAAAACGAAGAGGAATTAAATATAATATACATAGAACCAGAAGTAGATTTAGGAAACACTTTGAACTTCGATACTGAACTTGCTAGGAGAAATTTAAAACTTGGTTATCTAGACGCTAAAAGAGTTTTTGATGAAAATATAAAAGGCCACGAATATTATATTAGAATTAAAAAAGGCCCTGAATATTTTTTACAACTTCTGATGAATATACCTGAAAAAAGTATCAAAAGAATTGCTGATTTCTTGGGCTTTGAAGCGATGAATCCTAGACGGGCTCTTTTTGAGTTAATTATACCTAGATTGGCAGGGTTTTTAGACTTAGAAGAGAATCACAATTATTTAGATATAATAATTGCGGTACTAGAAGTAATAGCTATGGATATAGATCTTGAAAAACTTAAAGTATATGAATTCGATGAATTTGTAAAAGAAATATCAGAAAGATATGAGCCTGCAGAAATTTCTAAATTAAATGTTCCAAATTTTGTTAAAAAAAGCGAGATACTTTCAAAAACAATTAAGGATAAAATTATAGATCTGGTTATTGCTGAATTATTCGATAAGATTATAGATAAAAAAGGAGAATATTAACATGGAAGATTATATAATTAGAGTTTTAACAGAAAACAAACAAATTCGAGCACTTGCTATTAGATCAACAAATCTTGTTGAAAAAGCACGTCAAACCCATATAACTACTCCCGTTGCGACTGCTGCGCTGGGCAGGGCACTATCAGCCGCAGCGATGATGAGCACTTTAGAGAAGTCTGGTAAAAAGGTTGGACTAAGGATTATAGGGGACGGTCCAATTGATCGGATTATTGCTGAAGCAAATCTGAATGGTAAAGTAAGAGGTTTTGTTGGAAATCCTCAAATTAATCTTATGATTAGTGGTCAAAGAAAATTAGATGTTAAAAAAGCTATCGGTAACGGTGAGTTGTACGTAAGGAAAATGATGGGTTTAAAAGAACCTTATGAAAGCAAAATAAGGTTAGTAAGTGGTGAAATAGGGGAAGATCTAACCTATTATTATACCAGGTCAGAACAAATTCCTTCTTCGGTAGGATTAGGTGTTTTAGTTAATACAGATTTCTCAGTTATAGCTGCTGGAGGTTTTATTATTCAACTATTACCGGAGACTCCAGAAGAGACGATTTCTCAACTGGAAAATAACTTAAATTCTCTCGGTTCAGTCAGCCGTCTTATAGAAAGTGGAAATACTCCTGAAGAGTTGTTAGACATAGTTCTAAAGGGATTTTCATATGATATAACACAGGTTACTGAAGTGGAATATAGTTGTAACTGTAGCAAAGAAAAAAGCTTAGAAATTGTGAATACTTTAAGTGCAAAAGAAATCAAAAAATCTTTAGCAGAAGATGGATATGTAGAAGTAATTTGTCACTACTGCAATAAGAATTATCGTTATAATGAGGAGTATATAAAAGAACACCTTGAAAGGGAGTGGTAGTAATTTCTAATATATTTAACAATAAATTTTTCAAGATTAGTTTTGGAATTATATTAATTTTAACCATTTTTATTTTACTACAGCAAGTAAGTTTTTTTATAAGGGCTTTTAGAATCATCACTTCTCTTTTTATAATCCCCATGTTGTTAGGAGGTTTTTTGTATTACCTTCTTAGGCCGATGGTCAATTTTTTGACTAAATATTTAAAGTATAAAACCCTATCTATATTTATAAGTTTTGCCTTTATTGTAACCTTAATTGTATTTATCGTCTATTTTGGTGGTAATATAATCACAGAACAGACCCGTAATTTAGTTAATCAGTTTTCTGAATACTATTACTCTGAATCATCAGTTCCTTATGAAGATAATATGTTTTTCCAAATCGGGACTCAGATTATGGAATATTTAGAACAGTTCAATATACAGCAAAGATTATCTACTTTTCTAGAAAATATGGTAAATGTTGTTAGGAATAATATCTTTGGTATTTTCACGACTCTAACAAATATTGGAACTGTGATTATATTAATACCATTTGTAGTATATTACTTACTGAAAGATGATCATAAAATGAAAGTTACCTTTTTATCATACGTACCTGTTGAAAAAAGGCATCACTGTGAAAGAATTATTGATAAAATTGATGATACGCTGTCTAAATATATAACAGGACAGGTTTTAGTCGCCTTTATGTTAGGTATATTAACATATATTGGATTTAGTATTATTGGTTTACCTAATGCATTAATTTTAGCAGCAATCGTTATGATAACTTCTTTCATACCGTTTTTAGGCCCGATTCTTGGAATTTTACCAGCGGTATTTATTGGAATTTCACATAGTTTTATAATGGTATTTCAAATAATATTAGTTTTAATTATTGTTCAACAAATAGAGGGTAATATAATACAACCTAAAGTACAGGGGGTAAGATTAAAGATTCACCCCTTAGTGGTTATCTTTATGGTCCTAATATTCATCACTTTATTTGGATTTATAGGTGCTCTCTATGCAGTACCAGCCTACGCTGTAGCAAGAGTTATCTTTATGGAATACCATGGCAGATATATAATGAATGGCTGTAAAGATGAATAGGCGTGAAAGCTGGATCTTGTTCATAATATTAATACTTATTTTCGTGGGTTATATTTACCCATTTACTTATAATATACAGGAACAGGAGTCTGTTACTATATTCGTAATTGATTCTTTTGATGAAGGAATGTTAAGCCACGGTGATATCGTAAGTTCAATCATTGAACAAGAGGTCCCCCAATACAATATAAAGAAATTAAATGTAAAAAAAGAAGATAATTACGGTGTTGAAAATTATTACCAGGCTTTAACAGAAGTCTATAATTATAAGTTGGAAAACAATGAAGAAAAGGTGATCGTTAACATCAGTCTTGGATTTTATGAGGCAGAGAATTATCATGAAATATTGATTGAAAATCTTTCAGAAACTGGGGTTGGTATAATAGCTGCAGCCGGCAATGATGATAGTTCTATTTCATTTTATCCAGCAGCTTTTGAAGAAGATGTAGTAGCAGTTGCGAGCATCCAAGGTGATACCAAAACCAATTATTCGAATTATGGCGAATATATTGATATTTGTGCAGAGGGGAGCTTTTTTACGACAATTAGCTTACCTCAATTTTTTAGTTACAGAACCAGTGGTACTTCTTTTGCTGCCCCGAGAGTCAGTTCATTTATTGCGAAAATTATGGCTGCTGAAGAGCTTGGTTTTGAAGAAGCTTTAACAAAGTTAAGAGAGTTAAGTGTTCCACTTGATGATGAATTATATGAAAAGGGATTACTCGGAAAAGGTAAAATTAGCAATTGGAAGTATTTGCTCAACTATAACAGAACAAAACTTGTATATTATTATTTATTGCCTCTTTTAATTTTCTCATTAATATTTTACCTATTAATAAAGAAGATGGGTTTTATTGCTGTACCTTATTTCTTTTTGATATTGGTAGTTTTAGGTCCAACTTTCATGATATTAAGGGATCATTTACGGAGTTTACTGCACTCAAATATAATTACATTATATAATTTTAAATTATTTATAGTATTTATTCTGTCATATTTAACTGTTAAGTTTTTTACCAAATTTGAAAAATACTATCTCTTAAAGTTATATTTCATAATTAATTTGATCTTTAGTTTAGTGTTATCCTACGGTGATATCTTAACCTGGCAGTTATTTATTTATTTTAATATTGTTTTAATAATATCTTTTTATATATATGAACACTTAATCTATAGGAAAAAGAAGGATTCTGATAAGATTGAAGACTTAAATAGTTCTTCTTTTAGGGTCATAAATGCGGTTAAACAAAACATAACAGATAAAGATCAATTTAATGAAATGAATCTGTATAACTTATTGAAATTATATAAGAAAACAACGAAGAGAGCTGTCAAAAAGGCTATAGTTGACGTTCTAATTATCAAGCTTAAAAAAATACCACTTGCATTTTTAATAGGTAATTCAAATTCTTATATAATCCATCAGTACATATTTGATAGGTTGGATACGGATAAAAATAAAGTAGAAATTGAGGAATTATTTTTAATAATTAAATTTCACGGTGAATATATGGATGAGATATTTTCAAATTATTCATTTAATGAAATAAGGGAACAGTTAAAAAGAGAATTCAAAGATAAAGAAATTTCTCTAAATAAACTACTCAAGATTATTTATTATTATGGTGATGATTCAATAATAGGTTTTCTTTTAAAAATATATGAAAATTATAGTAAATGCTGGGATCGTTTTCTTATAGCCAGAACTGTTTTAGAACTTGCAGATGAAAAGGAAAGAGAAAATTTAATAGAAAGGTTCAAAAATGATAAATGTGGAATAGTACAGGAAGAAGCAGAGCATTTTATATAAAAAAGGGGGATTATTAAATGACTGATATAATAAAAAAGAGGAGAAGTATACGTTCATACAAAGACAAGAAAGTTTCAGAAGAAAAGATTTATGATTTGTTGGAAGCTGCAATGTTGGCACCTTCTGCAGGGAATGAACAGCCATGGCATTTTATTGTAATAGATGATATGGATATAATAAATAAAATACCTGAAATCCATCCATATTCTAAAATGATAACTCAGGTAAATAAAGCTATCTTAGTATGTGCAGATATAAATAATACTAAGTATGAAGGATTTTGGGTTCAGGATTGTGCAGCTGCTACTGAAAATATATTATTAAAAGCAGTTGGCCTTGGTTTAGGTACTGTCTGGTTGGGCATATATCCTGATGAAGATAGGGTTGCTAAGTTTAAAAACTTATTTAAATTACCTGCTAATATTATTCCTTTTTCTTTAATTCCTGTCGGTTATCCCGACCAGAGTAAAGAAACACCGGATAGATTTGATAAAAATAGAATTCATAGAAATAAATGGGAATAAAAAGATATAATTAATTAGTTATAATCTTAACATTTTTGATCTATGAACAGTCATAATTATCAATTATTTACAGAGTTATAATAATAGTATCTAATCATATTATAGAGGGAGTGATTTATAATGAAAACTATTAAATTTAATGAATTTCAAAAAGAAGTTATGGATGTAATTGGTGGAGGTGCCTTTTTAACAGTAAAAGATGAGGGAGAATTAAATACAATGACCATCGGCTGGGGAAGTATTGGAGTGGTATGGAGTCAGCCCATGTTTACAGTTTTGGTTAGACACTCTCGTTATACCCATAAGCTTATAGAAAATACTGACCAGTTTACAGTTTCAGTTCCTCTACATGGACAATTGAAAAGAGAAACTGATTATTGCGGCAGCTATTCCGGCCGGAATGTAAATAAGTTTGAAGAACTTGGTTTAGAATTAATCGAGGGTAAAAAATTGGATACACCTTTTATAAAGAATTCAGACATACATTATGAATGTAAGATAGTATTTAAACAGGATATGAATCCAGATAATATGTTTAATGAAGATATTAAAAATAAATACTATCCGCAGGATGACTATCATACCATATATTATGGCAAAATCATAGGAACTTATAAAGAGTAATTTTAAAAGGATGATATAGTTTTTTACGACGATTGAAAAGACCCAGTTAAATTGTATTCTTATCATTGGTCGATGATTAAAGGTCAATATAACCCTTCGTGAAATAATTAACAATATTCGTGCTTTGGAGAACACCAAGAAAAACAACTCAGTTAAAGAATTGCAAACTGAGGCTTAAATTGGCTGATCAAACCCGATATATATAAAAAAGTTGCCTATCAGGAAAGTTATCCTCGATTTGGAATCCAGGAATATTTAGATGTTTAACCACATTTAGAGACAATTTAAATTTTAAAAATTAGTAGGAAAGACCCATCATTAGATCTTATATTTAACCAATCTGGAGTTGTTTTTGTTTATATAGAAGTGAAGCCAATTTAGGCTGGAGATACTTATAATATCAAGGTTTTTAGGAATAAAAACAGGGAACCTAACAGTTAAGTAAAGGAAGAAAGATTTGGCCTGTTGGATCTGTTTGGACAATATAAATATTTCCCTAGATCTATTGATTTATGTTAGAAATACACAATTTTAAAAAGATTAAGGTATATATATTTTAGCTGTAAATATTGTTATTTAAAATAAAAAAGAGGCCTATATATAAATAGACCTTTCATAGATAAAGAAAAGATGCAGTTAAATGCATCTTTTCATCTCTTTAAAAAAACAAATTGGATAAAAGACAAAATCGAAAATATATAGGAAAGAGTTGTATATAAAAAAATATAAATTAAAAGCTGATTAGAATTGCATCTCTATCTGCATAGGTTGCAATTGTTGGTCCTATTTCTGTAATAATTATTTCTTTAAATTGATATCTTTTTTCAACTTCTTCCTTAAATTTTTTTGCTTTTTCATAACAATCATAATGAGCAATGCCTAAATATTTATTTTCAAGTTCTGTACCATACTCATCTATATAATCAACAAGTTTTTCGAAAGCTTTTTTGGACCCTCTGATTTTTTCATATACTTTAATTTCTCCATTATCGTTTGCGCCCATTAATAACTTAATATTTAACATTTTTACAATCTTACCCATTATTTTATTAATTCTACCACTATTAATAAGATTATCCATATGTTCTAAAATAAAGAAGGTATTTAGACCCTCTATATAAGCGTCTAACTCCTTCACAAGTGTACCATTGTCCATACTTTTTTCTCTAAGCTCGAGTAGTTTTATGATAACTAGACCTTCACCAACAGATGCAGAAAGAGTATCAAAGACATGTACAAAATTATCATTAACATTTTTTAGAAACATATCTTTAGCAATAATTGCATTATTATAGCTGCTACTTAAAGCAGAAGAAATTGCAATAATAAAATTATCATGATCCTGTTTAAGGTGATTTAAAAAATCTCCGGGAGAAGGTGCAGCAGAACCTGGGCTATATGTAATAGACTTTAATTTTTTATAAAACTCAGTTGGAGATATATTAACACGATCTTTATAAATTTCTTCTTTAAATTTTAAAGTCATTGGAGCCAATTTAATTTTATCTAAATATTTTTTTGGTAGATCACAAGAGCTGTCTGCAATAATATTTAATTTCATCTACAAGACCTCCAGAGATTTTTTATTTTTAATTACAAAAATAAAAAGAGTTCTTACTTATCATTATAATCTAATAATAGAGGTTTTTAAAGGTTAATTAGGTAAAAAGTACCTAAAAAAGGGTATAATTTCGTAAAATGTGTATTTTACGAAATAAATAAAAAATTATTTTGCACCTTTTTAAAATTTTACCCTATTCTTCTCAAAAATATTTAACTCTCCCAATCTATAAATTTATTCTTTTGATCTAAATAAATTGAGATTCTATATCGATCGCCAGATTATTTTTATTTTTCAAAAAAAGAAAAAGTATACTTTTTAATTTAAAGTATACTTTTCTACAGCTATTCTTCTAATTAGATCTTGTCTATAATCCTAAGGGGTTATTAAACTAATAAAACATTTTAAAAAATTAGCTATTAGATATTATTTTAGTGCGAGATCATGCTTCCTTCTCTATTGGGATTTTAATTACCTGTCCCGGTGACAAGTTAGAGTTTTGCAAATTATTAATCTGTTTTATTTGATAAACATATTTCCGGATATTACTATCACTTCCGAACTCATTTTCGACTATCTGCCAAAGAGTTTGACCATTTTTGATTTCAATATCTTTATAATAAACTTCCTTTTCTGTCATAACTTTAAGAGATAGGATGCTAATTATTATAATAATTGACACCAGGATGACTGATATAACAAGGACTATCTGCAGTTTAGACCTTCCCTCATCCTGTTTTGTTAGTTGGGCATTTCCTTTATACATTTTAACTACCTCCTATACATATGTTCTATAAAGAAATTATATCAGAACACGTGTTTGATGTCAAATTAAAATGTAAAATATTAGAACGATTGTTTGCTTTATGGGGTTTCATGTGTTATAATTTAAGAAGTGAAAGTATTTTGTAGTAAATAAATTTTAGATATTAAAATCATTATCTGGAGGGAGAAAATATGGCCGATTTAGAAAGTTTAAGCCCGCGACAAAGACAAATTTATTCATTTATTATAGAAGAAATCAATCAAAAAGGATATCCACCTTCTGTTCGGGAGATTGGAAAGGCAGTTGGCTTAAAATCACCTGCATCTGTACATAATCATTTGAAAACTTTAGAAAAATTAAATTATATTCGAAGAGATCCTTCCAAACCTAGAGCTATAGAAATATTAGATAACCAAAAAGGTAATGATGATTTCAAGGATAATTTTGATAAGGAAATGATCCATATTCCTATAGTGGGAAGGGTTACAGCGGGTATACCTATTCTTGCTGAAGAAAATATAGAAGATTATTTTCCAGTTCCTACGAGTTTTATTAAAATAAAAGGAAAGAAATTATTTATGCTTGAAATTGACGGGGAAAGCATGATAAATGCAGGAATTAATGACGGAGATTATGTAATTGCTCAACAGCAGAAAACAGCAAAAAATGGAGATATAGTAATAGCCCTGATTGATAACAGGGCTACAGTAAAAAGATTTTATAAAAGAAAAGATTATGTAGAGTTAAAACCGGAAAATCCTAATTATGATCCTATATTAGTTAAAAACGTAAAACTAATGGGTAAAGTTGTAGGTTTATTCCGAAATTTCGAAAAAAACAATATTTAAATATCATAAAGCTCTTCTATTCTTTCGACAGCCTTTTTAATTTTTTTAAAATCCTTCCAGACTGATTTTTTTGTATTGGCATTTCTTAATAAATAGGCAGGGTGAAATGTGGGTAAGAAGTATAAATCTCCTTTGTTATACCATTTACCCCTGTCTTTTGTTATTTTTAGATCTGAATCAATTAAATATTGAGAGGCTACGGATCCTAAAGGTACTATTACTTTAGGATTTATATATTTTATCTCAGTTTTTAAGATCGGTGAACAGGCTTTCATCTCGTTATTATTAGGATTTCTATTATCAGGAGGACGGCATTTAACAATGTTAGTTATATAGATGTCTTCTCTTTTTATATTCACAGACTTCAGTATTTTATCAAGGAGCCTACCTGCCCGTCCGACAAAGGGTCTTCCCTTTTTATCCTCACTAGCACCCGGTCCTTCTCCTATAAACATAATTTTATGTTCTAAAGAACCTTCTCCCATCACAACCTGGGTACAGGTGCTTCTTAAATTACAACGCTCACACTGTAAAGCTTTTTCTCGGAATTCATCATAATCTTCTAGTGGATAGTCGAACATATTTTCCATCAACTTACCATTTTGATTAAATATCATAAAAAGCTCTCCCTATTTTTTGTTATTTAATAATTCTCTTCCAAGACTACCAGCTTTTGATAATTGGCTTAAAGCCTTAATCATATTGCCCTTTTCATAATGTATCGCCCCCAGTAAAAGGTGGGAAAATTCATTTTCTTTGTTTTCTAAAGCACGATTTGCTTCCTTTATAGCTTTTTCATAATCCTCTTGTTCTAGATAACTAGCCGAAAGAAAATTACGTATATTATAGTTTTGGGGTGTTAATTCAAGGATTTTCTCAAAATATTTGATTGATATACTATAATCTTCCACAATTACCCCATAAAAAGCAGCGTAGTTTAATAGGAGAATATTGTCTGGGTGTTTTGATATTTCAAATAGGTAGGGAACTATTTTTGCGACAAAATACTGTTCTTCAAAATCAGAACCAAATTTATTTATATTTCTATATGCTGTTTTAATTTCTCCTAAATTAACCAGGGCGATTGTATAATTATAATTTGCCATAATATCTGCGGGATCATTTTCAATTATCGCTTCATTTTTTTCTTTATAGGCAGGCCAATCGGGTTCTTCTACTGCGGATGAGACCAAAGTAGTAGTTATCAATAATATAGGTATAATAAAAATTAGAAATAATATTTTGCGTTTTATGATAATAATCAACCTCTTTTAAATATTATTTATAAACAAAATTACTTTCTTCGATTCTTTCTAAAGCTTCTTTGATCCTATCTATTTCGACTGTTAAAGCGATTCTTAGAAAATTTTCCCCGTGTTCTCCCCAACCGACTCCAGGAGTAAAAAACACACCTGACTTTTTAAATAACTTTTTAGAGAACTCAGAAGAATCAAGATCTTCAGGAACCTCAATCCAGAGATAAAAAGTGGCTTTATTTGGTTCAACATCCCATCCTAATTCTGATAAACCTTCTACAAGCAGGTCTCTTCTTTCACTATACAATTCAGTAACTTCTTTAATGCAATCTTCAGAATTATATAGAGCTTCAATACCAGCATACTGAATGGCTTCAAAGATACCTGAATCGATATTTGTTTTTAAGCGTCCTAAGGACTCGATTACTTCCTCTTTTCCACAGGCCCAACCAATTCTCCAGCCTGTCATATTAAACGGCTTAGATAAAGAGTTAAATTCGATTGCAATATCTTTTGCCCCTTCTACTTCTAGAATGCTATGAGGTACTTCTTCATCTAGATAGATCTCTGTATAAGCTGCATCATGGGCCACTATTATATTATATTTTTTGGCAAAAGCTATTACTTCTTCAAAAAATTCAAAACTAGCCATTGCACCGGTAGGATTATTGGGATAATTTAAATACATTATTTTTGCTTTTTCGGCATCTTCTTCCCTAATATTAGCTAAGTCCGGTAAAAAATTATTTTCTTCTAAGAGCGGCATCATGATCGGTTTGCCGTCTGCAAGTAAAATACTTGTTTTATAGACCGGATATCCAGGATCTGGGACTAAAGCAGATTCTTTTGAGTTTATATAACAGAGTGGGAAATGAGCTATACCTTCTTTAGAACCTATTAAAGAGACTACTTCAGTTTTTGGATCTAACTCTACCTTAAATCTTTTTCTATATCTCCTGCTAACAGCAGTCCTGAATTCTGCTAATCCTTCATAAGAAGGGTAACTGTGTGTGGTAGGATCTTGAATAGCTTCTTTCATTTTGTTGATAATATTTTGAGGGGTAGGTTGGTCGGGATCTCCTATTCCAAAATTAATTACATCCATTCCATCTGCTTTAGCTTCGTTAATCATCCTATCAATTTCAGCAAATAAATAGGGTGGTAGGTTTTTAATACGATTTGAATTTTCCATAATTAAATTCCTCCTGTTATTATTTCACCTTTGAATACGAAAGTGGAAGGACCAGTCATCATTAATTCATCCTTATTATTTTGAGATATTTGAAGGGGGCCTCCTGGTAAGTTGATCTGGACCTCTTTTTCTACTCGCTTCTGGGCAATGCTTACAGCTGCAGTTGCACAAGCACCAGTACCACAAGCTAGTGTTGCTCCTGCACCTCTTTCCCAGACTTTTAATTTTATTTTATCTTTATCAATAATTTCAGCAAATTCTACATTGGTGCCTTCTTTAAATAAGGGGTTTTCTTCTATTATTGGCCCAAGTTTTTTTACATTGATGTGATCTAAGTTGTTGACATATATAACTACATGGGGGTTTCCCGTTGAGGCTCCATTTAATATATATTCTTTATCGTCAACTCTTAAGGGATACCTCCAGAGTTTATCGATATTTGAATCAATAAATTTTTTGTTTACAGATAGGCTTTCTAAAGAAAAATCAGGTTTCCCCATATTCACCTTTACAGTACTTTGATAAGTACCATAGTCTATAATTTCCGGTTTTATTAAACCAGCCAGGGTTTCAATAGATAGAGCTTTTTTATTAGTAATATCATTGATATGTAAGTAATGAACAAAACAACGGATTCCATTACCACACATCTCCGCTTCACTGCCGTCTGGGTTAAAAATTTTCATTTTAAAATCAGCTGTATTTTTTTGAGAATTTTGAATAAGAATAATCCCATCTGCGCCAATTCCAAAATGCCTATCACATAATTTTTTGGCTAGGTTTTTATAGTGATCTATCTCATTTTTTAAATCGTTTAAGATGATAAAGTCATTACCTAGACCATGCATCTTGAAAAATTCAACTTTCATTATTATTTCGATCCCTATTATGGTTAAATATTATATCTTTAATATTTTTCTTAGGCTCAATTGTAGATACGGCATGTTTGTAAATAACCTTTAATTCATTATCAGTTTCTAAAAGAATAGTAAAATCATCAAACCCTACTACCTTGCCTTTTAAAAGAACTCCATTCATTAAGTATAACTTTACATTTATACTGTTCTTTCTTACATGGTTTAAAATTTTGTCCTGGATATTGATTTTATTTTTCATGATTTTTCCCCCTTGTTTATAGATTTTTATTCAGATAATCCAACACATCTTTAAATAGTTTCTCTTTATTTAATTTTGAAAGATTATACCAGTTGATTGAATCATCTCTTTTAAAAAAGCTTAGCTGTCTTTTTGCATATCTACGGGTGTTCCTTTTTATTAATCTAACCGCCTCTTCAAGGTCGTAATCACCATTAAAGTAATCGTATAATTCTTTATATCCGATAGCCTGACGGGCAGTTGATTTATTGTCGAGTTCAAGATTATTGAAGATATATTTTGCTTCTTCGATTAAACCTTCTTTAATCATAGAATCAACTCTTTTATTAATTCTATCATATAATTCTTTCCTATTTCTAGTCAAGCCAATTTTAATTGATTGATGTCTGGGAGGTGATTCTTTTTGTTTTTTTTTGTAATAGGTTTTAGGATGGCTGGTGAGTTTATAGATTTCAATTCCCCTAATAACTCTTCTTAAGTCATTGGGATGTAATTTGTCGGCTAATTTGGGATCTATATTTTTTAATTTATCATGCACATATACATTTCCTTTTTCCTCTGCTTCTTTTCTTAGCTTTTCCCTTAGTTCTTCGTCAGGTTCCATATCGGGCAGAGAAAAACCTTCTAAAACCGCATTTATATATAAGCCGGTACCACCCACCAGGAGTGGTAATTTGTTCTTTTGAAAGATATTTTCAATAATAGGGTCTACATCCTCTTGATAATCAGCAACAGAATAATCTTCTTCAGGGGTGATGATATCTATTTGGTGATGTTTAACTTTATTTTGAATTTGATCTGAAACTTTAGCTGTTCCAATGTCCATATCTTTGTAAATCTGCATTGAATCTGCAGAAATTATTTCTACTTCGAATTCTTCCGCAATTTTTAAAGAAAGTTCTGTTTTGCCTGCTGCAGTCGGACCAACAACTGCTACTACTTTATCATATTTTTTTACCATTATCTACCGATCTCCTTATCTATTTCATCCTTCGAGAGAATAAGTAATATCGGTCTTCCATGAGGGCACCTATCGTAATTATCAAGCTTAAATAGATTGTTTACTAGATATGTAATCTGATTGTTCGTTAACTGTTCGCCTGCTTTTACAGCACTTCTGCAGGCAACATATTTTAATGCTTCTTCTACTAATTGAGATTTTTCCACATTTTTGTTTTTATTAATAATTTCATCAATAATATCCCTTACTATTTGTTTTTGATTTTGCTCTTTTAAATATGTTGGTATTTCATTAACAATTATACTTTTAGGTCCAAACTGTTCATAGTAGATACCAAGCTTTTCAAAAGTTTCCTGGTTGTCCATTATAATATCCATTTCTGTGTTACTTAATTCAATGTTAACCGGAGTGATTAAAGATTGGGTATTTATAGTTTTATTATCATTATATTTTGCAAGAATTTCATTAAAAATAATTTTTTCATGGGCATTATGTTGGTCTATTAAATATAGCCCTTCTTCTGATTCAATCATTATATAGGTATTATAGAGTTGGCCGAATATTTTAGTTATTTTAAAATCAAATTCCAGGTCAAGGTCTATCTCATCCCTTTTATTATTATAGTTTTTAATATAAGTACGGGAGCTTTGATCATTATAGTTTTTTGATTTATTTTCTTTAAAAAGTTGATCTTTTTTATATTCTTTTTTCTTTGAATCTTTTCTATTAAATGATGAACCTATACTTTGTTTGTGATCTGATTTTACCTGGTTTTTATTATTATCGTTTTGACCTTTAAAGCTGATCTTTTTAACTGTATTAATTGAATTTAGTTTCGTTTTCACAGCTTTTTCTATAACTTCCATTATAGTTTGATAACGGCTGAATTTAACCCTTCTTTTAGTAGGATGAACGTTTACATCTACTAAGATTGGATTTAAATCAATAAATATAAAAGCTATCGGATTTTTGTTCTTATCAAGGTAGCCTTTATAACCATTTTCAACAGCTTTAGATAATAGGTTGCTCTCAACCGAACGTCCGTTTGCATAAAAATATTGATGGATACGGGAAGAACGGTTAAAGGTAGGATGGCCTATATATCCCTCTATTTTTACAAACTTTTCTTGATGTTCAACATATAATAGATTATCGGTCATATCCTTCCCAAATACACTATAAATAGTGTCCTTGACTTTACCGTTACCGGGTGTATCCAGTAGCTTTTTACCGTCATGGTAAAATTTAAAGTTAATCCCGGGAAAAGAAACAACTTCTTTATTTAAGATATTACTGATATGTCGGAATTCAGTACGGGTTGTTTTCATATATTTATAGCGGGCCGGAGTATTGAAAAAGATATCAGTTACTGTAATATTTGTACCTACAGGAGCTCCCACAGTTGTATTTTCTATGATTTCTCCGCCTTCAATTAACATCTTTTTACCCTTCATTTCATCTTGATGTCTTGTTATTACTTCCAGCTTTGAAATGGAAGAAATTGAAGCAAGTGCTTCTCCTCTGAATCCGAGTGAGGACAGGGAAAAAAGGTCGTCAGCCTCTTCTATTTTACTGGTAGCATAACGTGAAAAAGCAAGCTTGACTTGATCGGGTTTGATTCCAGTCCCGTCGTCGATGACCTGTATTTTTTCTTTTCCGCCATCCTTTATCTTTACTGTGATATTTTCACTGTCGGCATCAATCGCGTTTTCAACTAATTCTTTTACCACAGAAGCAGGTCTTTCAATAACTTCTCCTGCTGATATTTGGTTGGCCACAGTTTCAGGTAATTGGATTATATCATTCATATTAATCTTCCTCTTTTATGTCTTTTTTAATTTCATAAAGAAAGTTCATTGCTTCTATAGGAGTAACATCCAGAATATCAAAGTCTTTGAGTTTCTTTTCCAATTCACTTCTAGTTTTAAATAACTCGAGCTGTTCTTTTTGTTCTTTTGCTTTTTCTCTTTCTTTTTTATAAGTCATTTTTTCTTGATTGTCCTTAGATTCTAATTTCTTTAAAAGCCGTTCTGCATTGATGATTATCTCCTGGGGGATCCCTGCCAGCCTAGCTACTTCGATCCCATAGCTCTGGTTGGCCTGGCCGGGCACAATCTTGTATAAGAAGTGGACTCCTTTTTGATCTTCTTCAACAAGTACATTATAATTTTTTATACCTTCATGTTTATCTTCAAGTTCAGTTAACTCATGATAGTGGGTAGCAAAGAGAGTTCTAGCTCCGATCTTGGCTGGATCGTTGATATATTCTGTTACCGCCCACGCGATACTAACTCCATCATAGGTAGAAGTACCTCTACCTACCTCATCTAAGATAATCAAGCTTTTGTCAGTGGCATTATTGACTATATTAGAAACTTCGTTCATTTCAACCATGAAAGTACTCTGGCCTGTTGTAAGATCATCACTAGCACCGACCCGGGTAAATATTCTATCTACAAGGCCTATAGAGGCTCTTTTAGCGGGAATAAAACTGCCCATTTGGGCTAACAGTATAATTAGGGCAACTTGCCTCATATAGGTTGATTTACCGGACATATTAGGTCCTGTAATAATTAAAAAGCGGTTTTCCTCATTATCTAAAAAGGTATCATTTGGAACAAAGTTATTAGTAACCATTTTTTCGACCACAGGATGGCGGCCATTAATTATTTCTATGTTGTTTGAATTGTTTATTTCTGGTTTACAGTAGTTGTTTTCAATAGCAACTATCCCTAAGGATAAGATTACATCGATTTTACTTATAATAGTAGCGGTTTCTTTGATGCGTTTTATATTTTCTGATATTTCATTTCTTACTTCTACGAAAAGTTCATATTCTAAATCATTTATCTTCTCTTCTGCCCCCAGAACCTTTGCTTCTTTTTCTTTGAGTTCAGGAGTAATATATCGTTCACTGTTGGAAAGAGTTTGTTTTCTTTGATAATCATCGGGTACTTTATCTAAGTTAGGATTTGTAACTTCAATATAGTAGCCGAAAACTTTATTGAAACCTACTTTCAGAGAAGAAATCCCGGTTCTTTTTCGTTCTTCTTTTTGGAGATTCGTGATCCAGTCCTTGCCTTCATCTCGCAGAGCTCTTAATTCATCAAGTTCTTCATTATAGCCTTCTTTTATTAAGTTACCTTCCCGGACAGTGACCGGAGGTTCATCTACGATAGACTGTTTAATAAGCTCATGTAAATCGGTTAAAGTATCAAAATTTTGGTGTAAATCATTTAAATAGCTTGCTTCAAAACCTACTATACTTTCTTTTATATCAGGAAGTTTATTTAAAGAAGTCCTTAAAAAGGCTAAATCTCTGGCATTTGCTGTTTCATATGTAATTTTGCTTAATATTCTTTCGAGATCATATATCTCTTCTAGATTTTCTTGAATTTCCTGCATTTTCATATAGTTGTCACTTAATTCATCTACGGCATTAAGTCTTTGATTTATTCTATCTTTCTCAATTAAAGGCTGGTTTATCCAACGTTTAATTAATCTTGAACCCATGGCAGTAGTGGTTTTATCAATTATACTTAATAAGCTGCCTTCTTTTTTGTTTTCTCTAATAGTGGTCGTAAGTTCAAGGTTTCGGCGGGTAGAATAATCTAGCACCATATAATCATCTATATTATACCTTCTCAACTTATTTATATGAAAAATAGTTCTTTTTTGAGTATCTCTTAAAAAGTTCATTACCTGACCAGCAGCAATAACGCCCGCACGGTAATCGTCACAGCCAAAACCAGAAAGAGATTGGGTATTAAAGTGATTAATTAAGTTCTTATATGCTTTTTGATAGCTCATTTTCTCTTTGTTTTTAACAACAAAATCTAATTTGTTGGCCAGATAGTCATATTTAGGTGATTTTTCCAATGTTTTATCAAAAATAACTTCACGTGGTTTTATCCTATCAATTTCATCCCAGACCTTTTCTTTCTTGTTAGTATCAATTTCAGTGATAAAGAAATCTCCTGTAGAAATATCTACGTAAGAGATACCTATCTTTTCTTCAAATTTAACGACTGAAGTTAGAAAGTTATTTTCTGAAGAGTCCAGGATCTCGTTTTCTATAATAGTTCCGGGAGTTATGACCCGGATCACATCTCTTTTGACAAGCCCACTGGCTTGACTAGGGTCTTCCAGTTGTTCACAGATCGCAACACTGTAGTCTAAATCAATTAGTTCTGCTATATATGCTTCTGCTGAATGAGCCGGGACACCGGCCATCGGAGTTTTTTCACCTGCTCCTTTATTGCGCGAAGTTAAGGCAATATCTAAATTTTTTGCTGCTAGTTTTGCATCATCTTCAAACATTTCATAAAAATCACCCATTCTAAAAAATAGAATAGAATCAGGATAGTTTTCTTTTATTTTATGGTACTGCTGCATCATCGGAGTTAATTTAGCCAAAATACCACCTCATCTATATTACATATACTTTTTATTTACTAAATAATATTATAGCATAAGTTATATTTCTAATAAAGAAAGCCCGAAAGATTATATCTTTCAGGTCTTAACAACTTCACCGTATAAAGTCCAGCTCTGTGCATTATTTATTCTTACTTTGACAACCTTTCCTATCAACCCAGGTTTTCTGGGGAAAATTACCAATTTATTGGTTCGGGAACGCCCCATAAATGTTTTAGGGTTTGTTTTGCTTTCCCCTTCCACGAGTACTTCTAGGGTCTCTCCTTCTAGTTTTTTGTTTTCTTCCATGCTTATCTTGTTTTGAACATCCATTAGTTTTTGAAGCCGTTTATCTTTAACCTCTTCTTTGATCTGGCCATCTTTTTTGGCAGCCGGAGTTCCCCTGCGTTTTGAATATTTAAAAGTAAAGGCCATATCAAATCTTGCTTTTCGAACTAGAGCAAGGGTTTCCTGAAAATCGGTTTCAGTTTCACCCGGGAACCCTACTATGATGTCAGTTGTTATCGAATTATATGGAACCTGTTTATTTATTAAGTCTATTAATTCCAGGTATTCTTCTTTTGTATAACCTCTATTCATCTCATAAAGTAGATCGTTACTACCGGACTGAATTGGAAGGTGAAAGTGTTCACAGACTTTTTCGCTCTCTGCAACAGCCTTGATAGTCTTTTCATTGAAGTCCCGAGGATGGGAGGTCATATATCTAATTCTTTTTAAACCTTTAAGCTGATCTAATTCAGTTAATAAATCAGCAAAATTATAATTTTCTTCTAAGTGATGGGCATAGGAGTTAACATTTTGTCCTAGTAAAGTTATTTCAACAACCCCATCTTTGATTAACTTTTTAACCTCTTTGATAACTTTATCTTTTGGTCTACTTCTTTGATGACCCCTTACATAAGGGACTATACAATAACTACAGTAATTATCACAGCCCTGCATGATAGTAACCCAGGCCTGGAAATCGCTTTTCCGTACTGATGGTAAGTCCGGAATTAATCCTTTTTCCTGATCCCAAACTGAAATTATTCTTTCATTATTTTCTTCAATTTCATTGATTAATTCAGGTAGTTTGTGTAGATTATGGGTTCCGATTACAAGATCTACGTGTTGGAATTTTTCTTTTATTTTTTCTACAGGTTTTTCAACCTGCATCATACAACCCCCGATACCTATGATCAGGTCTGGGTTTTCTCTTTTTAATCTTTTTAGAGAACCGACCTTACCAAACACTTTAAGTTCGGCATTTTCTCTTACTGTACATGTATTTAAAAATATTAAGTCAGCTGCTTCTAATTCATCAGTTGAACTATAATCCATTTCTTCTAACATACCGGCTATTTTTTCAGAGTCGTGTTCGTTCATCTGACAGCCGTATGTTTTTATATAATACTTTTTATCAAAACTCATAGTTGATTCTCCTTAAGATAATAATATTTATCAAGCCTAATAAGTATTATAACACAGGAGAATTGCTTTTTAAATACAAATTCCCAATATATCTTAGTTAAACACTAAGGATTATCTATTAACTATTTCACGTCAAGAATAAGGGCAGGATCAAATGTATTGCGATATCGGCAAAAAAGTGGGAGACCATCGCATTTTCTAACCCTCTTCTGTAATATAACCATCCGAAAAATATGCCGGGTAAAGCATTTAACAGTACTGTTCTGAAAACCAAAAGCGGTGTTAAAGTTGCAAGTGCACTTAAAGCAGGTAAATGAGAGATTCCAAATAAGACTGCTGAGAGAATAATTGCAACCCATATAATTGTCTTATTTTCCTTAACTTCTTCCTTTCTAAATTTAGCAATAATCCAGGTTAAAATCCAGGCATAAAAGGTTAAAGCAAATAAGCGCATCAATATTTCCTCAAAGATGCCGCCATAAAAAGCAGCTAGAATTGATTTCCACCAGACGAACTGATAACCAGATGCAGTAATTGAGGTGGAAAATTCTTCTAGAAAGGGAGCAAAAAGTAGATCTGTTGCATAGATTACTAGCCCAAATAATAATCCCATTAGAGGAGCAAATTTTAGTAAGGATTTAATTTTATCTTCTGGTAATTTTTCACCAGTAGTATAGGCTCTTAATATTGGGACACCTAAATTTATCTTTTTACCGATAAGTAGGCCAAAATATATTGCCAGGGCAGCTATTAAACCATTAGCCCCGATATATCTAAAAAACAAATTAAAAGTTATTTGGGCCCCCTGAAGTCCTGCAACATAGGGTAAGCCTAATATTAAGGATATTATAGTAATCAAAAGTAAAATTCCATACAATTTCCAGTTTATTGATTTCAACATTTTTATTTACCTCCAGGTATATAATTTTAATTCTTTTATTTTATTATTTATTAAGTTATTTAATTATTCTGTTTCAAAAGGATATTTAAGCCCAATAATTTCTCTAGCTTTGTCTAATATTCTCATATTGTTTAGTGTTATTTGTTTAGTAGCTCTATTATTTTCGATATTATTTTTCATTATATCCTGATTTACAGCTTCTATTTCATAAGTATACCCTTTACTTTTTCTTTTATCTTCAACATTTTCTTTGTTGTCTCCCTTTACTAATACTGCCTTTTTAGTCCGTAAAAAATCAGGAATATAGATTTGACCTCTAGTTCCATAAATTGTTGCTTCTGTTAAAATATCAGCCTGGATTGAACAGGTTAATTGAGCTATTGTATCTTCAGGATATTTAATGGTTAATGCAGAATGCTCATCTACCCCTGTATCTCCTATATAACCTGAAACATTAATATCTTTTGGTTCTCCATCAAGAAGGTAATTTGTGAGGGCAACGGGATAAATACCGGTATCAAGAAGGGCCCCACCTGCAAGATTGGGGTCAAACAATCTATTATGTTTATCTTTAACGGGATTTATTCCTATTCGGGCTGTTAATAGCCTTATTTCTCCTATTTTCCCTTCTGCTATCCATTCTTTAACCTTGAGAATAGGTGGTAGAAAATATGTCCAGAGTGCTTCCATTAAAAATAGGTTCTTTTCTTTAGCGGCAGCAAACATTTTTCGGGTTTGCTTTTCATTAACAGCGATTGGTTTTTCACATAAGACGTGTTTATCATTATTTAAACAGAGCAAGGTATTTTCTAAATGAAGGTTGTGTGGAGTAGCAATATAGACTACATCCAACTCATCATCTTCGGCAAGATCTTTATAACTAGAATAGCTCTTTTCGATATTATTTTTTACTGCAAATTCTTCTGCTTTCTCACGGCTACGAGAAGCTACTGCAGTGATTTTACCTTGTTCTATGAAATCAAATTCTTCTGTAAAGACTTGAGCTATAAAGCCGGTCCCGATAATTCCCCACTTAATAGTCATTTCAATTCCCTCCTTAAGGTATAGAAATAATTATTTTACTTAAATTTTCTTGATATTATTGTATCATAAATAATGCAAAAATTTACACCCGTGAACTACTCGGCATTGAAATACCGAGCTTCATAGTCGCTTGATCTTATGGGACATAAGATGAATTTCACCCGTAACATCGATCAAGTTACCTATTCGGGTAGTCCATACCCACTACTCCTATCCTTTTACAGACTCGGAGATACTTTTAGTTTATATTTTAAGCTACAAATTTATCTTTATTCCAAGA
>JAWOEZ010000098.1:0-4447 GCA_046482435.1 Halanaerobiales bacterium | reverse complement strand
GGTAATAATTCTATTTCGAAAATTTTCGGCCATAATTTTCCTGTTACAAATAGTTTATCATTTTTTTCATCATAGGCAATTCCATTCAGGACATTTAATTCATGTTGGTAATTTTCGGGGTCGATAATATTTTCTAAATTTATAAGTCCAGAAACCTTACCTGAATCTGGATCAATAATTACTATGATATCTTCCTGCCAGATATTAGCATATATTTTATCATCAATATATTCTAATTCATTTATATTATCAATTGGTTTGCCTTCTAATGTAACTTCAATTGTTTTAATTACTTCATAATTTTTCGGGTTAAGATAGCGAATTTTATTTGATCCATCACTCATTATTAAGTATTGATTATCATCAGTTAAGCCCCAACACTGGAAAGGAAATTTAGTTATTTCAAGTAGATCAATATTTTTATCATAAATAAACATAGTTTTTGCTTTCCAGGTTGATTGATACACTTTATTATTCAATAAAGTTATTCCTTCTCCAAAGTATTGATATGCCAGTTCATTTTTATTAATTATCTGACCAGTATCTAAATTATATTTCCGCAGGTCTGATTTTCCGTTTAATCCAGTGCCTTCATATATAATACCGTCTTTATAATATAAACCTTGGGTAAAGGCATCCTTATCATGGGGATAGGTATTAATAACTTCATAAGTATATTCTTGTAATTCATTATTTTGATTTGCAAAAACTAAAGCTGGAAAAGACAAAATAATGATAAGTATTAAGATAAGATAATATTTTTTCATTTCAAGACCCCCTCGTGTAAATATGTCTATATATTAAGTATAATATATTTAAGGATGATTTAAAATATCTTTTTATAAGGAGATAGAATTATTAAGTATTTTATTATTGATTTAGTAGTAAAATTTTATTATACTTAAATAAAATATAATAAGTAAATAAAGAATATTGGTGGTGATCTACAATTAGTAATGTAGCTATAGCATTTTTATTAACAACATTAGCCGGTTTAGCCACGGGGATAGGTAGTTTCTTAGCATTTTTTACTAAAAAAACAAATATGTCTTTTTTATCTATTTCTCTGGGATTTTCAGCTGGAGTAATGATATATGTTTCTTTTATGGAGATTATGCCCAAAGCCCAGGAAGCCTTAGGAAATTATTATAAGGGTGGTTTTGGGGAATGGGTTGCGATCGGTTCTTTCTTTCTGGGGATAGCTATTATAGGAATAATTGATAGGATAGTACCAGAGTATGAAAACCCTCATGAAGCAAGAACGAAGGAAAATTTAGAGATTATAAAAGATAAGGAATTAGATGATAAATTAAAACTAAAAAGAATGGGTATGTTTTCTGCTCTTGCTATAGCTATCCATAACTTTCCAGAGGGCTTAGCAACATTCTTTTCCGCTCTTTCTGATCCGGCATTAGGTTTATCAATAGCAATTGCTATTGCAATTCATAATATTCCGGAAGGAATATCAGTTTCAGTTCCTTTATATTATGCAACAGGCAGCCGGAAAAAAGCATTTATATATTCTTTTCTATCAGGTATGGCAGAACCCATAGGTGCTATTATTGGATTTTTCTTACTTAGACAATACTTTAATGATTTAACTTTCGGAATATTATTTGCTGCTGTAGGTGGGATTATGGTATTTATCTCAATTGATGAATTATTACCTACTTCTCGTAAATACGGTAAAGAACATCAGGAGATTTATGGTTTTATAGCTGGAATGATAGTAATGGCTCTAAGTTTATTACTATTTTAAACTATCTCATTTTCAAATAAGGGTTAGTAGCCTAATCAAAGATAATAAATCACTGAATTAGGTTTTTTGATTCATATAAAAACCAGACAAATAAAAAACCCTCTATACTTCAGCCAGAAGGATAGAGGGTTAAATTATTATTTGTTATATTTTTGATTTACATTGCTATTGGTTTAGCAGGTTCAATATTAATATTATTACCTTTAATTTGATTGTTTTTCATAATATTAAGGACCTCATGTCCGCTTTCACTAGGAACTTCAACAAAAGTAAAGTTCTCATAGATATCAATGACACCAATCAATTCGCCTGATAAACTTGTTTCACCGGCAATTGCTCCAACAATATGCTTAGGAGAGATATGATCTTTTTTACCTTTATTGATAAATAATCTTACCATACCGGATTCTGCACCAGTATCTCCAAAGCTAACTTTTTCTTCTTTTTGTTCTTCTTTTTCAAAAGCGAATGACTTTTTCAATAACGCTGCTGCAATTTCAATAGTAGTATAATCATTATCTATTAAGTTTTCAATTACTTTGATGTGTTTTTCTAAATGTTCTTGTTCAATATATTGAGATAGTTCTCTTTCGAACATCTCAAATTTTGCTTTTTCGATATCATTTGCGGTTGGTATCGGATGGCGGGTGATTTTCTTTTTAATATATTTTTGTATATCTTTTAATGTATAGATATCTTTACCCACTGCCAAGGTGAAAGCTTTTCCTGTATTACCTGCACGGCCTGTTCTACCGATCCGGTGTACATAATAATCTGTATCTTGTGGGATATCATAATTGAAAACTATTTCTATGCCGTCAACATCGATACCCCGGGCAGCTACGTTTGTTGCTACGAGTATTTCAATTATACCGTTTTTGAATTTATTCATCACTCTATCTCTTTGATTTTGATTTAATCCACCATGAATTCCATCTGATGAATAACCTCTTGCTTGTAACTGCATATTTACCCTATCAACTTCCCTTCTAGTATTACAAAATATTAAAGAAAGTTCTGGATTATGCAAATCAATTAAACGAGAAAGAACATCCAATTTATTACCTTTTCTTATTTCTAAATAATACTGTTCTATGCTTGGGACAGTAAGTTTTTCATGGGCAACTTTCATGAATTTAGCATTATTTTGATATTTTCTACTTAATTTACGGATTGATTTAGGTATAGTTGCTGAGAAAAACAAGGTGTTTCTATTTTTTGGGACATCTTTTAAAATAGTTTCAATATCATCTATAAAACCCATATCTAACATAACATCTACTTCATCTAAAATCAGATAATCGATGTTATTTAATTGTAAAGTTCCTCTTCTCATATGATCCATAACTCTTCCGGGGGTTCCTATTATAACTTGTACTCCCTTTTTTAATGCTTTAATCTGTCTACTGATCGATTGACCACCATATATAGGTAAGGTAGAAATGTTTCTTTTATATTTTGAAAGCATTTTTAGTTCTTCTGAAACCTGAATAGCTAATTCTCTGGTGGGGCATAAAATTATTGCTTGAGGGTTTTTATTATTTGGATCTAATTTTTCTAACATCGGTATTCCAAAAGCTGCTGTTTTACCAGTACCTGTTTGGGCTTGTCCGATTATGTCTTTTCCATTCATTATTTCTGGTATTGCACTAGTTTGGATCGGTGTTGTTTCTTCAAATCCCATGTCTTCGACTGCTTTTAATATTTCATTTGATATATTTAATTCATTAAACTTTATTTTTTGCAAATTTATTTCACTTCCTTATTAATTTTTCCTGAGTATTGTTTATTTTTAGATTTATTTCAGGCAAATAAAAAACCCTGACTATATATAGTCAGGGATTAGTTGCTATATTTAAAATATTTTATTTACTTTATAATGTAACAACATTAGCAGCTTGAGGGCCGCGGTCGCCTTCAACGACTTCAAATTCTACTGATTGATCTTCTTCCAATGTCTTAAAACCATCTTCTTCAATTGCTGAAAAATGTACAAATACGTCGTCTCCGTCTTCTTTTTCAATAAAACCGTAACCTTTAGCTGAATCGAACCATTTTACTTTTCCAGTGTAAATCATTAAATAATTCCTCCTAAATTTTCTTTAAACGGGTAAAATTAATAATTTTTCTTACCCAACGGAGATAAATATAACACTAATATGATTAAAAGTCAAGCTATACAGCAAAATTTTGTATAATAGTTATAAAAATATTAGGTGAAGAGAGGGTAAACTTATAATATTTCATAAATAAAGGTTTAAATTTGAAACACTATTAGTTATTATATATAATATTTATAAATACGAAATAATTCAACAAGACAAGATGCTAGGAGGAATATTATGGTATCAAATAATAATACAAAAGTAATAGATAAAACTATCAGAGATGTTCATAAAAATTTGGTTAAATATACTAAAGGTAGTTTAAGAGAAAACGGTTTAACAATGCCCCGTTTTTAGGAAAAAAGAGCAAAGAACCCACCCTTTTTTAAATGGGTGATGAATTTGCTCGGTTTTAATCTTTTGGTAATATTTCTGAAGAATCAGTTAAACAGTATATTGAAAACCAAAAAGATAATTAATACTTTAAATTACAATAAGAAAGGAGGTAAAAGACTGATGAAATTAGCAGAAAATTTTATTCTAAAACCAAAAAAGAATCAACAGATTATACTGGGCTGTCTAG
>JAWOEZ010000095.1:0-36768 GCA_046482435.1 Halanaerobiales bacterium | reverse complement strand
ACCGATATCGTGAAGATCACCGGCAACAGTACCCAATAAGACAGTACCTTCTGAAGATCTTTCACCTTCTACTAACAGTGGTTTTACAATATTCATACCACCTTTCATCGCTTTAGCGGACATCAATACCTCGGGTACGAACATATCACCTGCTTTAAATCTTTTACCTACTACGTTCATTCCGTTGATTAGGCCTTGTTCAATAACTTCATTTGGTCCAACACTTTCATCAACTGCTTTTTGAGTTAATTCAATAACTTGATCCTGGTTACCTTCAATGACTGCTTCACTCATTTTTTCAAAGTCTGCCAATATAATTCCCTCCTTTTTACTATTTCTTGGTGTAAATTTTACACAAATTTGTATAAATAATCATGATTAGATACACTGTAAAAAATATACGGGGAAGACTGGAATGTGTGATACATTCCAGCTTTTAACCCCATATATATTTCTTATTTAAACTGCTGGTTCTTCTTCCGGATCTGCGTACCTACCGACCCCTTTTTCTTTTTTCTTGCGTTCTAGATGTAGGTCTTTAAGTAAGCAGTAGATCATAAAGAACATTATGATCATGAACGGAAATCCGCTGACTACCGAAGCAGTCTGTAAAGCAGATAGACCACCTGTGAAGATTAATATTGCTGCAATAGCACCCTCACTTACTCCCCAGAATACTCTTAAAGGACGAGGTGGATTTGGATCTCCACCTGAAGTCAGCATACCATTTACATATGTAGCTGAATCAGATGAAGTGACAAAGAATAATGTAACTGATAGAGTTCCTAGAAAGATCAAGAATTTAGAAAGCGGTAGTGTTGATAAGGCTGCATAAAAGCCCGAAGCCTCACTTTCCTGCACCGCCTCAAGTAAACCTTGTCCACCTTCTCCCAGAGCTGCATGTAGACCAGTTCCGCCAAATACTGCAAACCAGACTAAACTAACTAGGACTGGAACAAAGAGAGCACCTATAACAAACTCTCTTATAGTTCTACCTCTGGAAACGCGGGCGATAAATGTACCAACAAATGGTGCCCATGCGATCCACCATGCCCAGTAGAATATTGTCCAGGCCGGTAGCCAAGCATTATCCATTATCGCATCTGACATAAAGGACATCTCCACAATGTGCTGGAGGTACTGCCCCATTGAGTTTGTAAATAAATTTAGGATAAAGAGAGTTGGTCCCACTAATACGACAAATATCATCAATGCAGACATTATCCAAACATTTATTTTACTTAAATATTTAATACCTTTATCAATACCGGTAATCGTTGATATTACAGCTGCGGTCGTAACAACAATGACAACAACAATTTGCGCACCCGTTGAGGCTGAAGCTATCCAATTCAACTGAGCAAGCCCTGCTACGATAGACATAGCACCTAATCCTAATGAAGTTGCCAGTCCAAATAAAGTAGCATATACACCAATTATATTTACTAATCTACCCCAACCTTTATCTAGATTTTCTTCACCGATAATCGGTTCTAGGGTTGAGCTAAGTAACATCGGTAGGCCTTTATGGTATGAAAAGTATGCTAAAGCTCCACCGACTATGATGTATATTGACCAGGGGTGTATACCCCAGTGGAAAAAGGACAATCTCATCGCATTAATAGCTGCCTCTGGTGTTTCAGCTGAAGCATTTGCGGCTGCACCGGTGGCCGGCCAGACGTAATGCCAGAGCGGTTCAGAAACACTCCAAAATACGAGTCCAATTCCCATCCCAGCACTAAATAACATTGAGAACCATTCAAACCGGGTATATTTAGGTTTTTCACCCGGGTCACCTAATTTAATGTCACCAACTTTGCTTAACATTATATACATGGCAACTAGGACGAATACTGTTGCACCTAGCATAAATGACCAACCAAGTTTTTCAGTTACAAATGTAAATGAAGTATCTGCTGCGGTCCTTAAGCTTTCAATAGCAAAAACACCCCAGAAGACAAATAAAACAGTCAAGATAAAGGCAATCCAAAAAGTCTTATTTTTTGACCAGGATTCTTGCACTTATTATCACTCCTTATAATTTGACCTACTACTCAATTATCAATCTGCTTATAAATCACAATAAGAAAGTATTAAATTAAAGTCTCCACCCCTCCTCGACAGTTTAATTAATTTTTTTAACCACCCCCTTAAAAAAACATGATTAAAAAATTATAATATTCTAAAAATTCATATTATAAAAAAAAGTTTTATCGATATTTATGTACTCTAGCTCGTCTTTAAAGCCTTATTTTCTGTTATAGACCTAATATATTTCATAAAAATCTTAACAGCCTTTTCTTTTGAATAATTAAGCCTGTTATTGACCATTAAAGACAACATCCCGTGGTAGATTAATCTTATCCTCTCATCTACTTCTTCGGCCATTTCTGTAGTGAAATATCCAGCTTCTATACAGGGTTTAATATGTATCGAACATCTTTTTGAAAGTTCGGATTCTAAAAGCATCGGTATATATTTTTTAGGAATATTATTTAACTCTTCAGGAAATAGTTCATAGTATTTTTTAAATAGATTTTCTGAACTGTCACCGATGTTCTCTGTAAATATTGCATAAAATATTCGAGGATTCTCAAATGAATTTTTCACAAAACATTTCCAAATTAGTAGAAATTGATCAAGAGTATCATCACTTTTATTTAGATAAAATGGAATAGCTTTTACGTAATCATCCAAAAAACTTATCGCTCCGAAAAATATCAGTTGGTTTAAATTATCAAAATAATTGTATATTGTAGCACTGTTATAACCTGCTTTATTAGCCACTTTCCTTATCGTAACATTTTCAATACCTTCCTCACTAATTACGGTTCTTACCGATTTAATAAAGGCTTTTAAAATACGTTTCTTTTTGATGTCATTATCCTTAAATTGGATCATAAAATCACACTTTCATAATTTATTTAAGACATTTGATCCACAATTTTAAGATCTAATATTTTGATTTTGAACAAATTGGTAATATTTGTATTAAACACGTTTATTTATTAACCACGTTTTTCTATTTCTTGATGATTTTTAATATTCCTGCAAACTTTTAAAAGTTATTATTATCACAATCTTTTTCAGTCTTGAAATGCTATATCTTTTATTATATTATTAGATTGTCAAGCCTTATTTTTATCTTAAATTCCTCAAGAAAACTCGCTCTAAATCTTTAGTTTGATTTAAGTAGGTTCAGATAAGGAGGAGAAAAAATGAAAGAAGTATATTTAGATAATGCGGCCACAACCAGGTATAAACCTAAACCCGTTATGGAAGAAATGACTGATTTTATGGAGAATTTAAACTGTAGTCCAGGACGTGGTGGTTACCAATGTGCAATGGAAGCTGGTCGAAAAATCATGAAAACGAGATTCCTTTTAACTGAATTTTTTAAGGCCGCAGAACCAGAAAATGTAATTTTTACTAAAAATGTTACTGAATCTTTAAACATCTTAATTAAAGGGTTATTAACTGAAGGAGACCATGTTATAACAACTACCTTAGAACATAATGCTGTATTAAGGCCTTTGAATCAATTAGAAGCAGACAATACAATAGAAGTTAGTTATCTTAAAGCAAATAAAAAAGGACTCTTAGACCCTAACCTTGTTAAAGAAGAAATTAAGGAGAATACTAAATTAATTCTAATTAACCATGCTTCAAACGTAACAGGCACTATTTTACCAGTTCAAAAAATAGGTGAAATTGCAAAAAAACATGGTGTCTTCTATGCAATCGATACTGCTCAGACAGCAGGAATTATCGATATTAGTTTTGAAAACTTAAATTTAGATTTTCTAGGATTTACCGGACACAAAGGACTTTTAGGACCACAGGGGATTGGTGGCATGATTTTAAGTGATAAACTAGCAAAAAGTATGAATAGTTTGATTGCAGGGGGAACCGGTAGTCTATCTGAGAGTGTAAAACAACCTGATTTTTTACCCGATAAATTTGAAAGCGGTACATTAAATACTCCTGGTGTTATCGGTCTAAAAGCTGGAATTGAATATATTAATAAGGTAGGAATTGAGGCAATTCATAACCATGAAAGCAGATTATTAGATCTGTTTTTAAATGGTCTTGAAAATATTAAAAAAGTAAGTGTCTACGGTACTTTAAATATTGATGAAAAGGTTCCTACAATTCCCATAACTGTAAAAGGCTATGATCTAGGTGACTTGGGGTTTAAACTGTCAGAAGAATACGGAATAATGGTAAGATCAGGGCTGCACTGTGCTCCTCTAGCTCATAAAACAATTGGGACTTTCCCAGAGGGAACTTTAAGATTTTCGATCGGTTGGCATACTACAGAAGATGATCTTAAATACAGCCTGGAAACTCTTTCTAAACTTTAAACTTAAATATTAAATATATTAATAAAGTAAGGTGGTCTGAATGGAAGATGAGATCAAGAAAAAGGACAAATATTTTTTGATCATTAAAAAATTGTTGAAAAGATATAATAAACATGATATTTCAGCATATGCAGCTTTAATGGCCTTCTTTTTGACATTGTCTTTTTTCCCTTTTTTAATAATATTATTTGCATTATTAGGACGGCTTTCTATGGATACATATTTGATTATAGATGCCATCGAATTATTCTTTCCACCCGAAGTTCATCTGCTTGTCATGAACTATATTAAACAAAACATATTACTTAGAGATTACAGCATTTTG
Source organism: Halanaerobiales bacterium (assembly GCA_046482435.1). Lineage (GTDB taxonomy): Bacteria > Bacillota > Halanaerobiia > Halanaerobiales > M55B127 > M55B127. Next base: position 32,079 of record JAWOEZ010000095.1, on the reverse strand, counting down.
TCATTATCTATTATAGGTACTCTCTGGGCTTCTTCACGTGGAATACGGGCTTTAATGCTTTCCCTAAACATGGCATACGAAGTTAAAGAAACCAGAAATTATTTTGTTATAAAATTTATTGATATTTTATATACTATTTTAATTTTAATTGGCATTGTTTTTTTATTGACACTCCCCAATATTGGCAAAGAGTTTTTACTATTTGTCAATGAATATATTAAGATAAATCAAAACACTTTTAATATGATAAATTTATTAAAAGTTTATGCTCTTCCAGTTGTGATTGTATTAATTATTACAACTCTCTATATGTTTTTGCCAAATAAAAAGCAGTCTTTTACAAAAGTAATTCCAGGTACTATATTTACTGTCTTGGGTTGGACTATTTTATCATATTTGTTTTCTCTTTTTATAAATTATATAGCAAATTTTTCAGTAGTTTATGGGTCACTTTCAACTATAATTATTTTAATGCTCTGGCTATATTTTTCCAGTATTATTTTGATCCTGGGCGGGGAGTTGAATTCAGTCTTTAAAGATTTTAATAATTGATTATTTACTATGTCGACTTTTATTATTATAACTTGCAAAACTTACTACTTTCTTCTCTTCTATTGTCCCGTGGTCTTTAATGGTAAATTCATGATGACAATTATTACAGACTCCATATTTGACTCCTGAAAAAGCCTTATCAAATTTTATTTTTTCCTTACAGTTTGGGCAATACATTTTTTTCCTCCTGATCTAACAGCTTTATTATTTTTACCTAGGGGGTTCGTTAAAATGAGCGATACAGTTAAACACGTTATAGTAGGAGATATGATTGGTACAATCTTAGCATATTTTGATAATCCAGTAATAAATAACCCTTTTACTGCTTTTAGTTTGGGGTTTGCTAGCCATGCACTATTAGATAATCTAGAAAATGACTTTGTAGTAAACTGGTTTAATATTAGCAGACTCAGATATGCATTCCCTTTTTTAATGTTTCAAATAATTGCTGCAATAATATTAATATGGATATTTATATATAATAATAAAAAGTACAGCAGTAAATATACCATTTTGAGAATTTGTGCAGTAGTAGGTGCAATTATTCCTGATATTATTGATGGAGTTTATTCAATTGTTAATCCCGCCGCCTGGTATGAAGGGAAACTGCTCTTCCCCTGGCACTCTATAGACGCTGGTGCCCAGGATAAAATAATGTCGATGCATATGACAATGATTATTACTGTAGTATTTATCATAATGAGATTTCTATTCTATAAATATATCTTTACAAAAGAAGTCATTTATTATGAAAGGCCATTTAGGACTCTAAGGGGAGATATAGCCCAAATTCAGAACCCTGATTGATCTTACTTTTCAGATAAACTTCTCCTTCGTTTTTTTCAACTAATTTCTTAACTATTGAGAGCCCGAGACCTGAACCTTTTTGATTTTGGGTGCGAGACTTATCAACCTGGTAAAATCTCTCCCATATATTTTTCAACTCATCTTTTTTGATTCCTATCCCCTGGTCTTGAACCCATATCTTAACTTTATTCTCAACTTTTTCTGCACCGAGTTCAATATCCACATGATCATTACTAAACTTCAAGGCATTATCCAAAAGATTTATTAAAGCCTGTTTTATCTCATTTTTATTGACTTTTATTTTTAATTTTTGTTTTGGGTTTATCACTGTCAAATTCTTCTTAACATCTGTTTTTTCTCTAAAGATCTGGATAGTTTCATTAAAGAGTTCTTGAACAGTAACTATCTGGTTCTTATCCTCTTTACTACCTTCCTCTAATCGAGATATAGATAAAATATTCTCAACCATGTTTTCAAGCCTATTTGATTCCTTAATAATCATTTCATAATATTCCTGTTTGGTCTTTTCATTTTCAATAATCCCATCATCTAGAACCTCTCCAGCTCCTTTAATTGATGAAAGCGGAGTTTTTAATTCATGGGATACATTTGTAATAAACTGTTTCTGCATCTGCTCAAAACGCCATCTCTCACTAATATCTCTGATCAGAGCAACTACTCCCCAGAAGTTATCTTTCTTATTGTAAATAGGAGAACAATAAATAATTACCACCTTATTATTTCCAATATTTAGTTCTTTCTGGAGATCATCTTCTCTTTTTATACTCTGATCGAATAGATCTAATATCTGTTCATCCTCTATTATATTATCAAAATATTCACCCTCAAAATTTGTATTCAATTTTAATAATTTTTTGGCTGGACTGTTTGATAAAATAATTTCTTTATCTTTATTATAAACTATAACTCCTTCATTCATACCTTTTAATACGTGTTTTAATTTGTTTTTCTCCTCTTTTAAATCATCAACTGTTTCTTTTAAAGTACTAGATAAATAATTTAAGCTTTCTGCTACTACATTGATTTCATCTTCACCTTTAATATTAACGGTTTCTCCTAAGTTCCCTTTACTCAGTTGAATGGCTGTTTTACTAATTTTTTGTAATGGTTTAGTTAGGGATTTTGACCATAAATATGATACTAAGAGAATCAAAATTACAGCGCCTGCTGATATAAATATAGTAATTTTTTGAATCTGTTCAATGGTTGAATTAATCCCGGCCACTGAAGTGAAAATTAGTAATCCATAATCAGGTTCATTTTGATTTTCGACAGGCATTCCTACTAATAGCATCGGTTTATCGAAATGAGATGATTCTACGCGCTGTCTAATAATCTCACCTTCAAATATTTTTTCATATTCCTTAAATATCACCTGATCATTCTGATCTATGTTAAAAGGATAACTCATCACCAAGTAACCATTTTTATCTATTAACCAAGCCTGTCCTCCATTAATAGTAGCTATAAGCCTGATCCAGTTTTCTATTAAACCCTTGTCTTCTTCAAGTGTTGTTTGGGAAATATGATTTATTATTGCATTTGTATTATTGATTATTTCTTCTTCTTTATTATTATAGAAAAAACCTCTGAAATAATATATCAGAGAGGTACCAAAGATTATAATAACTATCAGTGAAATCAATATAAATCTTATAAATATTTTACTGAATAAAGAATTAGAAACCAGCTTATTCAACTTCAAATTTATAGCCTACCCCCCAAACAGTTTTAATGAACTCATCTATAGGGTCTCCAAGTTTTTTTCTTAAAGATTTTATGTGGGTATCAACGGTTCTAATATCTCCAAAATAATCATAACTCCAGACTTTATTCAATAATTCATGTCTGGTAAATACAATTTTAGGATTGTTAACAAATATCCATAATAAATCAAATTCCTTTGGAGTGAGGTCGATCTTTTGTTGATCGACCTCAACTCCTCTAGAATTCTTATCTACTTTTAAATGGGGGTATTCAATTATATTTTTAGAGCTAGTTTCTTTTTCTACCCTTCTTAATATCGATCTTGCTCTTAAGACGACTTCTTTGGGGCTAAAAGGTTTAGTGACGTAATCATCAGCACCAAGTTGTAAACCGCTTATTCTATTTTCTTCTTCAGTTTTTGCGGAGAGCATTATAATTGGGATATTGTTTTGTGGTCTGATTTCTTTACAAACTTTCCAACCATCCTTTTTAGGTAACATGATGTCTAATATGATTAGGTCAGGATTTTCTTCTTCGACTAATCTTAAACCCTGCTCCCCATCATGAGCAGTAATTACATCAAACCCCTCAAACTGAAAGTATTCTTCTAATATTTTACAAATGTGCGGTTCATCGTCAATAATTAAAACCTTATGCTTCCCCATTTTATTAACCCCATTTCAAAATTAGATTTTCACTTCAACATCAAATTCATCTCTTAATTTATTAATATATTCCTGCATTTCTTCCTGCCTTTTTTGTTCACTTAAAGTATCATTAATTTGATCTTCTACCTCAGAGAAAGATAGTGTTTTGGCTTCTTTTTTATCATGTACTTTTATTATATGATATCCCTGTTGAGATTCAAATACTTCACTGATTTCTCCCTCTTCAGTTTGAAAGGCAACTGTTTCAAATTCAGGAACAACCTGACCTTTTTCAATATAGCCTAATTTGCCCCCCTCTTCAGCAGTATTATTATCAACAGAATTCTCTTTTGCTAATTGTTCAAAATCTGCTCCCTCTTCTAACTGACTTTTAATTTCATCAGCTTTTTGTTCATCATTCAAAAGAATATGACTGACTTCCACTTGCTCTTTTTGTTCGAATTCACTTTTATTATCTTCATAATAACTTTTTGCTTCACTTTCCGTTATATTTATATCACTAAATACTTCGTCTTGCAAAAATTTATCTACTAATATCTGTGAGTTTTCTAAAAATTGTTCTTTATATTCTTCCATGGAAGTACCTTGTTCTTCCAAAACTTCTTCAAATTCGGACTGGCTTAAATCATTTTGTTCTTTAATTTGTTCTACTTGCTGGTTAAAATACTGATCTTCTTCTTCTTCTGATACTTCCACATCAGATTCTTCAGCTTTTTGTCTAAGTAATTCCTGGTTTATTAAATCTTCAAGTTTTACCTTTCTATATTCATCTAATAAATTTTGTCCTTCGTCCGAAGAAAAAAGTAGTTGTGCAAAACTCTGATCAACCTGTGATATTTGCATTACAAGTTGCTGGGTCTGTGCGAATTGTTCAAGTTGATTTAATGTTATAGACTCATCATTTATCACAGCTACTTCCTTGTTTTCTTCTTCCTCTGAAACATCCTGGTCCTGTGCCAAAACTCCTGTGCTAGCTAATAAAACGATTACCAATAATATAACTGCTATTCTTTTATACTTCATAATTTTGCCCCTTTCATTTTTGGATTAAATATATTATATTTTCTAGATGTGATAAAACTTTGAGAAAAAATTAATATTTACTTGATTAATTTGAATAAGGGAACAATTTACAAAACATTTACATTTTATTTATACCTAATTTTTAAATATTTGCTAATCTAATAATAGAGGAGTTGGTTGAAATGATAACAATTCTAAATTATACAATCGATATATTCTTGATCGGATATACACTATACTTTTTCCTCTTTGTTCTATTAGGTCTAAGAACTAAAAAAAATAATAGGTTTAAGAAACCTAAAAATAGATTCGCAGTGATAATCCCTGCTCACAATGAAGAAAAAGTGATTGAAAAATTGATAACAAATATTAAAAAAATTAACTATCCTAAAGAACTATATGATATATATGTAGTAGCTGATAATTGTAGTGATAACACTGCTGATAAAGTTAGAAATTTAGATGTAAATGTTTTTATAAGATATAATAATAAGAATAAAGGTAAAGGATATGCACTAAAATATGCTTTTCGAAAATTAGGTTTCCTCAGTGGTAACACAAATTATGATGCTGCTGTTATCTTTGATGCAGATAATTTAGTTAAAGATAATTTCTTGGCAGCAATGAACACCAGATTAATAAATGGTGAAAAAATTATCCAATCATATGTAGATTCTAAAAATCCTTCTGATAATTGGGTAACGGCTACATTTTCAATGATGTTTTGGATAAATGATAGATTCAACTTACTTTCAAGATATAATGTCGGTTTATCCAGTGTACTTATGGGTACTGGAATGTGTATCTCAAAAGAATCCCTTAAACAAACTGGTTGGGATACAGTAACCCTTACTGAAGATCTTGAATATTCAATACAGGCTCTACTAAAAGACACCAAAACAACTTTTGCTCGTGAAACCAAAATTTATGATGAAAAACCCCTATCATTTTATGCCAGCTGTAGACAAAGATTACGCTGGGGACGTGGGCAGCTTTCAGTACTTTTCAAATATATCCCTAGAATGTTAAAACAGGGTTTAAAAGAGTTAAACATTATAAAGATAGATTCAGCATTAAGATTAATACAGCAACCATTTTTAATGACATATTTTGTTGTTACAATTTTAAGGATATTGTTCCCGGGGACTTTTCATAGTCCGATATTCAATTTTGCTATAAGGAATATTAAAACTTTAGGATTTGTATTACCTGTTATGCCCTATATTATTCCGTCTTCAGTATATTTTCTAGATAACTTATCTTTTAAATCTTTTAGATATGTAATATTCTTTCCAATATTTATGTACAGCTGGGTATTAATCCTGTATTATGCCCTCTTTACATTAAATAATAAAAGCTGGCTTCCTACCAAGCATTTCAGGGATTTAAGCACAGAAGAGCTACAGGAAAATCTAAATTAAGTATATTAAACGGGGCAGTTAAATACTGCCCCGTTTTACTTTTTATTTACTTATTAGATCATTCTCAATCGTTTCATATTCCAAATTATTATTTTCATACTTTTCCTCTATGGCCTGCCTGATCTTTTTGATCTGTTTATCATTTTTTGCAGAACCAAAAATGCTAACTTTGCCGTCTTTAGAAATTATATTTATATTTGGTAATCCTCTTATAGTGGGGTTCTCATCGATAGCGTTTAATGCTTCTTTTTTTAACCTCTCATCATCATAACTACTGCCAAATAGACTCATATTAACCCCCTTTCCTTTTTTAAAAATATTTTTATACTTCTCCTTTTATATTACTATTTAATAATATTAATATCAAGTAACTATAAATAATTTGTAAAAAAAGTGTAAATTATAAAGGTAAGTATTATTAAATGTTGAAATGTTATATTAACGGATAAAATATTGGAAGGGGATAATATGGATCTATACAATAAAAAAATCTTAGTAATCGAAGATGATGAACATGTTTTTGCAGTGATCGAAGCTATGTTTAAACCTTATGAAGATAATATCCTTGTCCTAAAACAAGATGGTGAAAGAGGTTTAGAAGAAGCTTTAAATAATGATTATGATTTAGTGCTCCTTGATATAATGTTACCAAAAAAAGATGGGTGGGAAGTATGTAAGGAGTTAAAGGAGAAAAAGAATAATTTACCTATCATTATGCTTACCGCCAAAAGTGAAGAAACAGATAAAGTATTAGGTTTAGAAATCGGGGCTGATGATTATGTCACAAAACCTTTCAGCCCTCGTGAATTAATTGCAAGAATTAAAGCTGTATTAAGAAGATTTGAAAAAACTACTGATGGTAATAATGAGGTTATCAACTTCGAAAACTTAAAAATGAAAATAGATATTGGAAAATATTTAGTATATGTTAATAACCAGAAATTGTCTTTAACCCCTAAAGAATTTAAGCTGCTTGCTTATCTAGCTAGGAATGAAGAACAGGTTTTTACTAGAGAACAATTATTAGAAAATATATGGGGGTTTAAAAATTTATCTGAAACTAGAACAATTGATGAACATATAAAAAGAATTCGTAAAAAATTGTCTGCTGCTGATATAATTTATCAACCCATTAAAACTGTTTGGGGAGTGGGATACAAATTCTCAAGTAGGAAGGAAAAAAACAATGATTCGTAAACTGTTAAATATTAATAGTATCTTGGGTCGATTAATGATTTCTCATTTGGTCATTATTTTTATATCATTAGCTGTGATCGGAATTATGTTCGGTTATATGGTTCAAAACTACTATAATGGATTAAAAGAATGGGAAGCAACAAATAACAGCCGTAGAATTGCTGCTTTGGTAAGTGAAAATATCGAAGAAGGAAGCATCTTTATGGCAGATGATATTAGTGTAGGTAATACCAGATCAAAAGTCAATACAATCGCTCGTTCCACAAATATGGATATAGGTCTCATTGATGAAAAAGGTGAAATGATATTGGATGTTACTTCTGTAAAAGCTAATTTATATTTAGAAGATGAAGAAATCAACCAGGTGTTATCTGGCAACACATTTACTAAAAAGATTGTAGGGCCTGATTATAGATACTTGCTAATGGCTGTTCCCTTAGTTGAAACTGATGATGATATAAAAATTATGGATCCTCAACAGGATGAACCCTCACCTCAAGTTGTAGGAGCAGTTTTAATTCAAACTCCCCTAGGGAATATTGGGGCAACTATAAACAATATAATGAGACTTATTTTCTATTCATTTGCTGTTGCCTTAATAGCCGCTATATTTCTAAGTCTTTCTTTTTCTAAAAAAATTACACAACCTATAGATAGTATAAAAGAAGCCGCCTTAAAAAGTACTGAAGGTAAAGTTGAAAAAGTTGATTTACCAAGTAATAGTAGTGATGAAATTAATCACTTAGTAAATACTTATAATTATGCTGCAAAACAAATTAATAGAACACTTGAAAAACAAAAACAACTAGAAAAAATGCAAAAACAATTCGTGGCAAATGTATCCCATGAGTTTAGGGCTCCTTTAACTTCTATAAAAGGTTTTTTAGAGATCTTGTTGCAACAAGATCTATCTGAAGAAGAAGTTCAAAAATATTTGAACATAATGTATCAAGATACTGAACATCTTGAAAACTTATTATCCGACCTCTTAGTACTTTCTAAGTTAGATACAGATAAGAATTTATTAAATATTAATAAAACACAACCCTCTTTCTTAATAAATGAAGCAGTAAAATCTATGAAAAATTTAATCGAAGAAAAAAATATGAATCTTGAAATTAATATAGAAGAAGATTTACCAGAAATCGAGGTCGATCGTAGTAGTATTCATCAGGTATTAATGAACTTGATAGAAAATGCTGTTAATTATTCAGAAGCAAATAGCGATTTAATTATAAAAGCAGAAAAAATTGATGAAAAAGATCTAAATATCAAATTTTCTGTTATTGACAGCGGGATTGGTATTCCTCAAGATGAAATTGAAAATATTTGGAATAGATTTTATAAAATAGACACAGCTCGCACTAGAGATAAGAAAAAAGGAAGTGGATTAGGACTAGCAATTGTTAAAGATATTATTGAAAAACATGGAGGAAAAATATATGTGGAGAGTGAGTTAAATAAGGGCTCTAAATTTATATTCAAGTTATAATTATATGATTTATGACCCCCTATCTCATTTGACATATTAGGTAACTAATGTTAAGATTAATAATTGTTGATTACTACAAAATATGAGGTGAATAAAAATAATGTCAGTTATTAAAAAAGCAAAGGAATTAGGTCAAGAACTTGTTGAATCTGAAGAATATAAAGAACTAAAGAAAAAAGAAAGTGCTTTATATGATGATGAAGAAGCTACTTCTTTATTAGAAGAATACGAAAACACAAACAAACAACTTCAAATGGCCCGTTCAAATGGTCAAGAAGTTAGCGAAAAGCAACAAAAACAGCTTCAGGGTATTCAAATGAAAATGGAACAAAATCCTGCAATTAAATCTTATATCGAAAGCCAAAAGAAATTTAATGAAGTAATGAATTCTATAAATAAGATTATTAATGGTTATATCACTGGTGAAGAGCCACAGCAAGAACAAAAATCCAGTAATATTATTACCTAATAAAAAAAATAATAGAATAATCATAAAAGGTTTCCCCTGGAGGGAAACCTTTTTTTATTACACTTTTAAGCCGGCAAGATAACCCGTTGAAAAGGCAATTTGTAAGTTAAAACCGCCCGTATATGCATCTACATCTATTATTTCCCCTGCAAAGTATAATCTATCTATAATTTTAGATTCCATAGAGGTTGGATTTATCTGATCAAGATCTATTCCACCTGAAGTAATAATCCCTTCATCAAATGAGCTGTAGTCTTTTATCGTAAAATTGAATTCTTTTAATAGACTTATAATCTTTTCTCTTTCTTGAGAACTGATTTGATTAACTTTTTTTCTGAAATCAATTCCTGTTCTATTCAAAAATATTGGAATCAGTTTGGAAGGAAGCAAGTCATCCAAGGAGTTTTTAAAATCTTTATTGGCATATTTTTTAAAATCTCTTTGTATTCTCTGGTCTAGTTGACTGTAATTTAAAGCTGGTTTTAAATCGATTGATAATATGTAGTTTTTATCTTTCACTTCTTTTAAATTGGAACTGGCAGATAAAATTATTGGTCCCGAAACACCCTTCTTCGTGAATATCATATCCCCAAAATCATCATAGATAACTTTATTATTAGGATCTTTAATCTTAATTTTTACATATTTAAGGTTTAATCCTTCTAATTTTTCTGTTTCATATCTTTCATATAGATCTATTGGCACTAAAGAAGGATATAGATCGATTATAGGATGTCCGAGCTTTTCAGCCATTTTATATCCTTCACCTGTAGAACCTGTTGCACGGTAAGTATAACCCCCTGTTGCTAGTATTAATGATTTACAGTAATATAGTTCATCGTTCTCTGTAATTACAGACTCAATCTTATCATTTTTTGTGTTTATTTCTTCTATTTTTTTATGTACTACTTCTACATTGTTTTTATTTAAATATTTTTTTAATGTTTTATTTACATCACTTGCTTTATCAGAGGCAGGAAAAACTCTATTACCTCTTTCAACTTTAGTTTCCAAACCTAAATCTTCAAAAAAATGGATTAGTCTTTCACTATCCATTGTATAAAAAGCACTGTATAAAAAATTTCTATTATTTACTACATTTTCTAACAACGTATTGACATCTGTCTTATTTGTAAAATTACATCTTCCCTTACCCGTTATATATAATTTTTTCCCAAGCTTTTCATTTTTTTCGAACAAAACAACTTCTTTATTCCTACTAGCGGCGGTCCCCGCAGCCATCATACCGGCCGGCCCGCCCCCTATAACTATAACTTCACTCATTTTTTCACTCCAATTATTGATCATATTTTTCGATATATTTTTTGATGCCTACTAAGGCGTTTTTGAGGTTATGCCGGGGAGTAGCAAGATTCATTCTTAAAAAACCAGCGCCCCCTTCTCCGAACCAGTTGCCGGGTTCAAGAGCAACACTAAATTCCTTGACTAATGTATTATTAATATCTTCTGAACAGGATTCAACTTCTCTAAAGTCCAACCAAAATAGATAAGTGCCCTCCGGCTTAGAATATTTTAACTGGGGTAGATTATTATCGATAAATTCTGCAGTATAGTCAATATTTTCTTTAATATATTCAAGCTGAGCTTTAAGCCATGGTTCGCCTCTACTGTAAGCAGCCTTCATAGCGGTCAGGCCAAAAATACTTCCCGCTCCAACTAAATGATCTTTCACACTTTTGAACTTTCTTCTAATTTTTTTATTTGGAATTACTGCAAAGGAAGTATGAAGTCCTGCAATATTGAATGTCTTGCTAGGTGCCATTAATGTGACGCTTCTTTGTTCAATTTTTTTTGAAAGGCTAGCAGCTGGAATATGTTTATTTTTATCAAATATAAAGTCCGAGTGTATTTCATCAGAAATAAGGATCAGATCATTTTCAATAACCGTTTCATTTATTTTTTTAAGTTCATCCTTATTCCAGACCCGTCCCACAGGGTTGTGGGGATTACAGAATAACAGTAATTCTCCCCGTTTACAACTTTCTTCATTTTCAGGTGCCAGACTATAATTTAGATCTTCAAAATCTATTTTATAATAATTGTCATCATTAATTAATTGGTTGTTCACTAGCTGGCGCCCCGTGTTTTTAATAGTAGATATGAAAGGAAAATATACTGGAGTTTGAATTATAACACCATCTCCAGGTATGCTTAAGGATCTGATTGAAATATTTATTGAGGGCACAACTCCATTTGCATAAACTATCCATTCTTTTTTAATTTCCCAATTATATTGATTTTTAACCCAGTCCACAACGACCTCGGTTAATTTTTCAGATGGATAAGTATAACCAAATATGCCGTGCTCAGTTCTTTCATAAATCGCCTCTTTTATTTCAGGAGCAGTTTCCCAATCAGAATCTGCTACCCAGAGGGGTAAACATTCCTCTTTATCAAAAAATTGATCGGTCATATCCCATTTTACTGAATTTGTGTTTGTTCTATCAATATTTTTATCAAACTCATAATTCAATTCTACCACCCTTTCATTTAATCGTTAAAGAATGCGGTTAATAGGTCTATGGCTAATTCATGGTCTTTTAAGCCGTATAGTTCTCTTATCGAATGCATCGATAAAACTGGATTACCTATATCGGCAGATTTTACTCCTAAATGCCTTAAATTTAAGGGGCCGATAGTTGAGCCACCTCTTTCATTTGAATTATTAACAAAATTTTGATAAGGTATATCATTTTCTTTACAGAGTTTTTTAATATAGCCGCCCGAATAACTATCCGTAGTGTATCTGCGGTTACTGCTTATTTTAACTACTGGACCTTTATTGATAACTGGTTTATTAGTTGGATCGTGTTTTTCAGAATGATTTGGATGGACAGCATGAGCCATATCAGCTGATATCATAAAAGAGTTCTCAATTATTTGTAAATAGTCTTCTCTACTTCCCTCCAGAGAATAAACTATTCTTTCTATTAAATTACTTAACAAGGGAGAATCTGCTCCTACATCTGTATTACTACCAATTTCTTCATTATCAAAAAGAACCAATAATTTAAAACTGTTATTATTACTATCTATAAAAGCCTTTAATCCTGCATGAGCCATTCCTAAATCATCAATTTGGCCAGCATTTAAAAACTCTTTTTCACTTCCCATCGTAATTGGAGCTTCAGTATCTCTTAAGTAAAGATCAAAATCCATTACAGCACTATTATCAACTTCAAGCTTTTCTGCGATTAAGTTTATTAAATAATTTTCAATATCTTCATTTTCATTTAATGTTTTTATGATCGGAATTAGATCCTTTTGTTTGTCTATCTTCTGGCCCTCATTAACCTTCCTATTTAAATGAATCGCTAGATTAGGAATAATCATGAGAGGCTCCCTGAAATTAATATTTATATTCTTTAAATTACCGTTTTCAGAAATACTTACTCTTCCTGCCAAAGTAAGAGGTCTATCAAACCAAGTGTTTAAAATTGGGCCTCCATAAACTTCAGTATTAAGTTTTAGATAATAATCTTCATCTTCAAATTCAGGTTGTGGTTTTAGCTTTATAGAAGGGCTATCAGTATGAGCACCAACTATTTTAAAACCATTTGTTAGTTGTGATTTAAACGCAGTATTGAAAGCTATAATCGCAGAGTCATTTTTAATAACATAATATTTACTGTTCTCTTTTAATCTCCACTTGTTTTGGATATTTAACCGAGAAAATCCTTTAGCTTCAAGTATCTTGGCCGTATTTTCAACTACATGAAACGGTGTAGGGCCTTCCCTTAAAAATTCTATTAAGGAATTGCTGTTTTCGTATTTCATTTAGTTTTCTCCTTCCTGATCCACTTTTACAGCCTTTATTCCATTTAAAATTGCTTCAGAAATTGCATCTGCAGCTAATGCTCCTGTTTTATTTATATCGGCTCTAACTTGATTAGTAGAAAATACAAAAATCATATCTCCATCAAACATTGTATGAACAGGATTTACAGTTCTTGCCAAGCCATCATGGGCCATCAAGGCTATTTTTTTAAGCATTGCTTTATCAAGCTTAACATTTGTAATAACTACACCTAAAGACGTATTCATTCCAAAAAGGTTCATAAATTCTTTTTCCACTATTTCCTGGTAAGAAATAAAACCATCTTCACTCTTTATACCTGCAACTATTTCACCGGTCTCTGGATTTATAATATTCCCGACCGCATTACAAACTGTTAAGGCAGATATTTTAATATTTTTAGAATTATTTTCTGCAAAACCGAGTCCGGATTTTGAAGCTTTATCAACTCCTAATAATTTACCACAGGTTGCACCGGTTCCAACTCCCCAGGAACCGATATAAAACTCATTATTAGCTGTATCACAGGCATAATAACCTTCATTACTCCCCGGCCTTATTTTAGAATTTTTATAGTTTAAATCATAAATAACTGCGGAAGGAACAATGGGTATTTTAGCTATATCAGTATCAAATCCAATATTATTTTCTTCAAGATATTTGATAACTCCATCTGCTGCTGATAAACCAAAGGCGCTACCGCCCGTGAGTAAAACAGCATTAATTTGATCCATCGCGGTGGTAGGATCTAAAAGTGCTAACTCTCTACTCCCAGGCCCCCCACCCATTACACTTACCGATCCAGCTAACGGTTTTTCAAATAAAACAACCGAACAGCCTGTACCAGCTTGACTATCTGTGTAATTACCAACTTTGATTTTAGGAAAATTACTAATATTAATTTTCATTATAATCCCCCTATCCTTCAGTGGTTAAAGCTTTAATTGCAGAAGCAATTATTAGCGCGTTTTTGTGTAAGTTGTCGATATTAATATATTCATCTTTTTGATGTGCTAATTCCTCTTCCCCTGGAAATAATGCACCAAAAGCAACTCCCTTAGGAACAGCTCTTGCATAAGTGCCTCCCCCGATAGCAATTGGTTCACTATCTGTATCACCAGTAACTTTTCGGTAGACCTCCATCAAGTTCTGTACTAAGGGATCATCTTTAGGTACATAAAGTGGTACTTGGTGATCTTTCATTTCTATATATACATCAAATTTTTCAACTTTATCTTTGATACCATCCAAGACTTCATTTTTATTTTTAGTTACAGGATATCTTATATTAACTGTAGTTTTTATTAGATTTTCTGTAAAATTAATCTGGCCTACATTAAATATCAATTTACCAGAAACATGATCAGTAAGTTTACAACCGATTCGCTCTCCATAATAATCTAACCCTATTTTCTTATTATAAAAGTCAACAAACTCTTTAATATTGAGCTCGTCCAGTTTAGCTAAAAAGGCCAACATTCTTGAAACCGCGTTTTCACCTTTTTCTGGCATGCTGCCATGGGCAGACACCCCCTTAGAAATTATCTTATATTTATTATTCCCCTCTTTATTTAAATTAATATCATACTTGCTTTTATTTTTAAAATTAGCAAGCTTTTTTTGAAGAGATTTACCATACTCTGTTTTAATTAATATTTCACAATTATCAGGGACCATATTGGGAGCATTGCCACCTTTAAGGGATAAAACCTCATATTTGTACTTTGCTTGGCCTAAATAATTTTCTCGATAAGAGTCAAATTCATAATTTAAGTCAAATATTAAAATTCCTTTTTCAGCATGTATTACGGGGTACTGTGCATCCGGGCTAAAAGCTATTTTCGGTTTAGGTTCCTTTTTAAAATAATACTCTAGGCCTTCCCAACCACTTTCTTCATCAGTACCTAAAATTAGTCGAACCCTTTTATCTATATTGAGATCACTTTCTTTTACTGCTTTTAAAGCATAAAGTGAAGCTACAGCGGGGCCTTTATCATCTATAGTGCCTCTACCGTAGATCTTGTTATCATGGATTTCTGCTTCATAAGGGGGATAAGTCCAGTTTGAACCTTCCGGTACTACATCAAGATGACATAATATTCCAAGAATTTCCTCCCCTTCACCGATCTCGACATGGCCGGCATAACCATCAACATATTTTGTTTTTAAACCCAAATTCTCTGCCAGTTCTAAAAAACTTCGCAGACTTTTATCAACACCTTCACCAAACGGCATACCTTCCTTCGCTTGAGTTTCAACACTTTTTATTCGTACTATTTCCTGTAAGGACTCTATGATATCTTCTTTATAACTATCTACCTTCTCTTTTAAACTTTGATCCATTTTCTTTTCCTCCTCTTTTTATAAAGTTTGCCAGGATTAAACCTGTTATTGGAACTAATATAGGGAAAAATGTATATTTAAAATATTCAAGGGTATGAACATTAAGAATACCCATCATCATTAATGCATTAATATTCCAGGGAATAAGGGGAGATAAAATCAAACCAGAATCTCCTAAAGATCTACCTAAAATACTCCTCGGAACCTTCATTTCATCATATTTATCACCAAGCATTTTGCCCGGTAAGAATACTGCTAATAGTTGATTACAGCTTAATAGTGCTGTGATAAAAGATGATGCCATCGTAACTGTAATTAGTTGACTGCGATTTTCTATTGCTTGAATTATCTTACTTAAAATAGTACTCAAAATTCCCAACTTCTCTAATAGGCCACCTAACACAACCGCAAGTATTATCAAAGAAACAAGCTCTAACATACTTGATAAGCCGCCTCTTGTTAATAGTGTATTTAACAGATCTATTGAAGTTTCTCCGACAGCACCTGAGTACATTGAATTAATTACCTTATTAATACTCATTCCGCTAATAAATAAAGCTATCAAGGAACTTAATATTAAATTAATTATCAAATTTAAAATAGTGGGAACCCGTTTTACAGCTAATATTATTATCGATAAGGGCGGTATTAGCATTACTAAAGATATCAAATAATTATTTATAAGTCCATCAAGTAATGTAGAAATCTGTGATACATCATAAGAATAACCATTATATTTTAAACCTAAAACAAAATATATAATAGCAGATAGTATAAAGGGAACCCAAAATGTTTTTATCATCTCTTTTATCATTTCATGTAGGTCGCTCTCAGCACTATGGGCAGTTATAATAGCAATTGATGATAAGGGAGACATCCTATCTCCTACATAAGCTCCTGATATAATAGAACCAGCAGCCAAAGCTAAAGAAATACCCATCCCCTGCGCTATACTAATCAAAGCTAAGCCAACCGTACTAACAGTTCCAAATGCTGTACCTATTGAAATTGATACAAGGGCAGAAAGAATAAAGCTAATTACATAAAAATACTGGGGTTTTAAAAACCTGAGACCGTAATAAATCATAGTCGGAACAGTACCACTTTCAATCCAAATTCCAATAATCATTCCAATTAACATTATAATAATCAACACATTACCTATCTTAGCAAAACTTGAAAACATCATTTCTTCTAATTCATTCCACTTAAAACCCCAGTAAAGGGCAAGAAACAATGTAAAAGTTAACTCCATAATTAAAGGAATATGAATTGGTGCATCCCAGACTAAAACCGCAGTAATTAAAAAAATTATCATTGAAAAAACTGGTATAATTGCTTTTTTAAATGTTATATCTATCTTTTTCATCTATATCACCAAATTTAAAATTTAATTATTTAAAGGATAATTAATAATAATAACGAAATTATTTTAATATAAACCAAAGAACTAATCTCCTAGGAGGTACAGGTATGTTTGATATCTTAAATAATAAACCTAAAATAAATCCCTTAGCTCATGAAGTTAGATTAAAGGGAGCTAAATCTGATTTAGCTATTCTGATACACGGATATACAGGTTGTCCTCGTGAGATGAAAAACATGGGAGAACTTCTTTATGATAGATTTAACTTTTCAATACTAATTCCCCGTCTGCCTGGCCATGGAACTAATTCAAAAGATTTTAGAACAACCGATAGAAAAGATTGGTTACGAAAAATTTATGAGATAATAATTAATAATGAAAATGAATATCAAAATATACATCTAATCGGATTATCTATGGGGTCCTTAATATCAATGCTTTCTTCAATACATTTTGATATTAAGAGTTTATTTCTGATTTCGCCAGCTCTCTATTCTAAAAATAGATATATAATATTTAGTCACATCTTGAAATATATCAAACCAGTACTATCAAATGATTATCAAATAGAAGATGAAATAGAGGATCCAGATCTTATTGATCTTTTAGAGAATTACAGCACACAAGATTATACTAAACAAATATCAGAGCTCCATAAACTAATGTTAGAAACACGAAAAATATTAAAAGATATTAAATCGGATGTAAAAATAGTTCATTCTAAAAAAGATAAAATAGTCCCCCTAAAATCAGCACACCAAATATATAATAATATAGGTTCTGAGTATAAAAAAATATCAATTTTTGAAAACTCTCCCCATGTTATTAATTATGGGGCTGAAAGAGATAAATTACTTAATGAGTTGATAAAATTTTATAATTAATATTTATCCTCCATCCTCAATAACTTTTCTTTTCGCCCCTTACCCCCATTATAATTACCAATTTTACCATTGGCTTTAATTACGCGGTGGCAAGGAATTATAAGGGCAATCTTATTCTTCTTTAAAGCGGTTCCCACTGCTCTTTGAGCGTTTTTATAACCGCTTTTTTGAGCTAACTCTTTATAAGAAATTGTCTTTCCGTATTCAACTCTAGACAGCACTTTGTATATATCCTTTTGGAATTGGGTGCCCTTTAATTTCAAAGGGATATTAAATATTTTTCTTTCTTTATTAAAATATTCTTTTAATTGTGAAATAACTCTATTCATTGTTTTTGAATTAGATATATTTTTTTCTTGCTGATTAATATTTTTACAATATTTAATCGATATTAATTCATTATCTTCAACTGTTATGTTCAATGTTCCAATTATTGTTTTTAAATATTTAACTTCCTTAGTCATTTTCTATACCCCTGTTTTTTTTAATTAATCAGGTAGTTTTAATCTATTTTAAAATATAACCTACCAGATAAAAATATATTTAAAATTCCTTTGTTATCAAAATTTAAATCCAGATAGTTTAAGCCACCATAAGTTATTAAACCACCTGGATTATCTCTTTTTTAAATTAAGATAATAGATAAACCCTCCCTTGCAGTATTAACTGCAGCAAACAAACTGAAAGGTTGTCCACTATATTCTACTGCTTAATCGTAAAGCTATTATCATCTTCTCTAAAAGCAGTTCGATTTAAAATTAATATAATTAATAGTGATAATATAAGTACTTACTAGAAGTCTGCATTACCTGGTGTCCTTGGAAAAGGTATTATATCCCTAATATTTTTCATACCTGAAATATACATTAATATTCTTTCAAAACCCAAACCAAATCCGGAATGTGGTACAGTTCCAAATTTTCTTAAGTCTAAAAACCAGCCATATTTATCTATGTTCATATTTTCTTCTTTCATTCTTTCTTTTAATACTTGATATCTTTCTTCTCTTTGGCTGCCACCTATTATTTCTCCTACTTCAGGTACCAGACAATCAACTGCGCCTACTGTATCACCATCTTTATTTAATCGCATATAGAAAGCTTTAATGTCCTTTGGGTAGTCAGTAACTAGAACAGGTTTTTTATAATATTTTTCGGTTAAAAATCTTTCGTGTTCTGTTTGTAAATCCATGCCCCATTCCACAGGAAATTCAAAGTCTTGATCCGCTTCTTCTAGAATATCAATTGCTTTAGTATAAGTGATTCGAGCAAAAGTAGAATCTATTATACTTTTTAAAGTTTCCTTTCTACCTTTTTCTATATTTTTATCAAAAAATTCCATTTCTTCGGCTGCTTCTTCTAATGCATATTCAAATAAATATTTTATAAAATCTTCTATTACATCCATCATTTCATCTAAATTACAAAAGGCCATCTCAGGTTCTATCATCCAAAATTCAGAAGCATGTCTTGAAGTATTTGAGTTCTCGGCTCTGAAAGTAGGACCAAAAGTATATACATCTCCTAATGCAGTTGCCATTACTTCAGCCTCTAACTGACCACTTACTGTTAAACCAGTTTCTTCACCAAAGAAATCTTCTTCATAATTAACCATATCATTGTTCTTTGGGATGTTATCTAAATCAAAAGAGGTTACTTTAAACATCTCTCCAGCACCTTCTGCATCACTGGCCGTTATAATCGGCGAATGAATATATTGGAAGCCTTTGTCTTGATAATATTGATGGATAGCAAAAGATATTTTATTTCTAAACCTATTGACCGTACTGAAAGTTTTTGTTCTTGGTCTTAAATGAGCAATTTCCCTTAAAAATTCAAAGGTGTGTTTTTTCTTTTGTAAAATATAATTATCAGGAGCAGTACCTATAACATCAATTTCTTCTGCTTTCATTTCAATATTCTGTTCACGATTAGGCACTTCTTCAAGATATCCTTTTATCCTTACACTACTTCCTCTATTTAAATCATCCAGTTCATATTTTGAGGGATCGAGAATTACAATTTGTAGGTTTTTTACTGAAGAACCATCATTAATTTCTAAGAAAGCAATGTTTTTAGAAACCCTTTTTGTCTTAACCCAACCCAATACTATTACATCTTCATATGATTCAATATTACCTTGTAGAATATTATTGATTTTTTCTTTTTCGAAATAATCCATTGTCTTTTAAAGAACCCCCTATTTATTAATTCAAATTTTATACAATTCCTTATATATATTCTTTAATATTAACTAAATCCCTTTTAAAAAAAGCAAAAAAATATGGGATAAGAAGTTACTTATCCCTTTAAAAAGTTTAGTACCAAAGTTTATCCTCACTAGTAGAAACTGCAAAAACACCATTATTTAATAATCTATCAACCTCTTTTTTTGATCTGATCAATCCTCCAGCTATAAATGGGATATCGATATTTACAGTCATTTCTTTTAGAAAATTGGGAGCCATTAAGCCGGGTAATATTTCCACTGCATCAGGCCTAACTTTCTTAAGGCTTAAGATCCCTTTTTTTATGGTGCCCGAATCAAGAGCGAATATTCTTTGAATGGTAAACAATCCTTCTTGATTAGCATATTTAATCAAATTCTTATGTGTTGTTATGATACCCTTACACAAATCATTTTCTGCAAGGTAGTTAACTGCTTCTTTGTCAGAACTCATCCCCTTCATCATATCAAGGTGCAGAAAAAGCATCTTTTCATGGCGCCGACACTTATCTGCATAATTTTGCAGTTTGCTCAACCTCGCATTTAGTAGAAAAACAGCTAAAACCTTGCTGTATAAAGCTTTTTCCAGTCTTGAATCATCACTTAATCCGGCAACTACATTAAAGTCTGCGAAATATTCTTCGAGACTTTTTCTCAATGTTTAAACCCCCGCTTTCTTATTTATATTCCTGGTTGCCACCACATCAACTCCTGTATTAAGTATATTATTTATTAAAACTTCACCAATATCAACAGGAGCCTGCACTTGCATTTTTGCAATTACATTCATAGCCTCAATTAATAATGATTTGGGGATAGGTTCAGCAGTTTTTACAGGCACAAGAGGAAATTCTCCGTTCTTCACTCGTATTGTAGAGGGTAAAATTCTTGTTGGATTTTTATATTCATTGATCGCATATTCTTTCCCGGTGGGACATTCATAACCCTCAATATTAACTATTTCATCATTTTCTACTTCTAATGTAACACTACATCCCTTTGGGCAACCTGTGCATATTATATCATTTTTTGCCACCATTTTCACCCACCTTTTTAGTTACAGATATTTTAATCTCATCCACCTCATCTTTTACTAAGGCAGTAGGAAGGTTGGCTGTAACCATTTCTCCCGGCATTACAATTTTTTTCTTATAACTTATAAGATTCTGATCTCTGTAAGTTAAATTTACATTAACATCTTCCATTGGTTTTGAAACCCGCAGGTAAATTTTTATAAAGTTTTTATGATCTAACTTGTATTCTATTTTTTGAGGAACCACATAAGTTACATTTTTATCCGCAGTAATTTTAATATTAATATCCCGTTTATGCAAGTTATTATGAACATAATCTTCTGCAGCTTTTCCAGCTATTTCAGCTTCCTCAGATACCCAGTCCACAAGATCATGGACGTGTAATACATTCCCGGCAGCATAGACTCCATTAATCTCCGTCTCTCGATTTTCATTAACATATGCTCCACCTGTAATGGGGTGTAAGTTTAGATCCATTGATTTAGTCAGTTCATTTTCAGGAATGAGCCCCACAGAAAGCAATAGAGTATCGCATTCTATCCACTCTGAAGTGCCATCGATGATATTAAAATTTTCATCTACTTGTTCAACCCTAACTCTTTTTAATCTTTCCTTACCCTCAATTCTGGTAATCGTATGCTGTAATCGTAATGGAATATCAAAATCATCAAGACACTGAACTTTATTTCGAATAAGGCCCGATGAAAAGGGCATAATCTCCAGTACCGCCTTAACATCCGCCCCTTCAAGTTTCATCCTCCTCGCCATGATCAGCCCGATATCACCAGAACCCAAAATCACAACATCTTTACCAGGCATATATCCCTCAATATTTGTATACCTCTGGGCGGTTCCAGCTGATAAGATTCCTGAAGGCCGGTCACCTGGAATCTGTATATTCTCTCTAGTTCTTTCTCTACAGCCCATTGCCAATACAATGGTCTCTCCTTTTAATTTTAAGACTCCTTTTTCTTTGTTTAAAGCGGTCACTATTTTTTCTTCAGTTATATCCAAAACCATCGTCTCAGTAAATACTTCAATCTTTGAGTTTTCAAGTTTTTGAATAAACTGATAAGCATATTCCGGACCTGTTAATTCTTCATCAAAATATTCCAGTCCAAATCCATTGTGTATACACTGGGGTAGTATACCCCCAATATATTGATCTCTTTCTATAATCAGGATATCATTAAGTCCGTTTTTTTCAGCTTCCAGGGCAGCTGCCATTCCAGCAGGGCCTGCCCCGATAACTATCATATTATATTTTATCACTTAATGATCACCTTCTTTTATTTTTTTTAATATATATTCTTTTGATCTTGCTTTTAATAGATTTGAATTCCCACCCTTTTTTGTAATTTTAAGGGGGTCTATTTCCATCTGTTCTGAAAGTATTTCCAGGATACGGGGGCCGCAGAAACCAGCCTGGCAGCGTCCCGAAGTTGCCCTTGTCCTGCGTTTTATTGCATCCAAGGTTCTGGCAGGCACCGGTCTGTTTATGGCATCGATGATTTCACCCCTGCTTACATGTTCACAACGGCAGACAATTTCACCGTAGTTTTGATCTGTTCTTACAATTTCCTGCCATTTTCCTACCTCATTATTTTTTTCGTATTGATGGTACTGAGGATATTCGGGATTTTCTTCTATAAAATTATTTTTTTGTTCGAACTTTTTACCATTATTTTTAAGGTACTGTTCTACCATCTCAACTACTTTTTCAGCAATTGCAGGTGCAGAGCTTAAGCCCGGGGATTGAATTCCAACCAAATTAAGCAACGACCCTTTACTCTCCGAAAAATCGATATGGAAATCATTGGTCGGTGATGAAGCCCTCAAACCAGAAAATGATGTTATAATACCGCTTTCGGGTATTGCCGGGACCAATCTTTTAGCCCCCTTAAAAACTTCCTTTAGACCCTCGGAAGTAGTAGATAGATCATCTTTATAATCTATAAGATTTGCATTAGGACCGATTAAGAGGTTACCGTGTACAGTCGGGAGTACCAGGATGCCTTTTGATTTTTTAGTTGGCATTGGAAATAGGGTATGTTTAACAAGGTCTCCATATTCTTTATCAAAGAGGTGGTATTCTCCTTTACGGGGGTTGATTGTAAATTGATCCCCCGCCATTTGAGCGACCTTATCGGCAAATAATCCGGCCGCATTTATTACCAAATCAGCTTCTATTTGACCTTTATTAGTAAATACTCCCTTGACCTCATCATTTTGGATTATCAGATCTCTAACTTCGGTATTTAGAAGTACTTTTGCTCCATTTCTGACTGCATTATCAGCATAACCGATAGTAAGTTCATATGGTGAAATTATACCAGCATTAGGGGCATATAGAGCATACTTTGCCTCTTTATTTACATTGGGTTCTTTTTTAAAGATCTCTTCTCTACCTATTATTTCTAATCCAGTGATACCATTTTTTTCACCGTTTCTTTTTTTTGCCTTAAGTTCTTTAAGATCATAATCAGTAAAACCAATTACCAGTGACCCGTTTCTCGTAAACGGAACTTTAAGATCTTCACATAATTTATCATAACAGGAATTAGATTTTACATTCATGATGCCTTTTAAGGTATCAAAATCTGCATTATAACCCCCATGGATTATACCTGAATTAGCCTTACTCGTGCCGTTGGATACATCCGGTTCTTTTTCTACTAATATGATTTCCGTTTTATATCTTGATAGTTCTCTTGCTATTGCAGTACCGATCACACCCGCTCCAATTATAATTACCTGCATCTTATCAACCCCTTGTCTACAGATTAGACTTTAGTATCTCCTTTGCTCTTTGCGGATAGTCCGTTATAATACCGTCTGCCCCAAATTGATTCATCTTCTGAATGTCTTTCTTTTTGTTAACTGTATAGGCATTAACTTTTATGTTATTAGAATGGCATTCATCTACAAAATTTCTATCCAGCACCTTATAATAAATATGTATATAATCTGCTCCCAGTTGTTTAATATATTTGAATCCATTATAAATTCTGGAACAGAATAAGGGAGCTGTTTTAATTTTTGTATAGTAATTATTGATTAAATATAGGGACTGATGATTAAATGAAGAGATGATGATTTCGCCCGAGAGATTATAATCACTTAATACTTTAACTATTTCTTTTTCGATCTCCCTATAATATCTACCGACATTTTTTATTTCTATGTTTATGTAAGAAAGATTCTTCATTATATCCAGAGTTTCTGATAGTGTTAATATTTTTTCTCCTGCATATTTATCGTTAAAAAATGAACCAAAATCATATTTTTTAAGTTCAAACAAGTTGTATTCTCTCACACGGCCTTTGCGGTTAGAAGTTCTATCGATAGTTTCGTCATGGATGACCACAACTTCATTATCTTTTGTTAGATGTACATCGAATTCTATCCCCTCAACTTTCGTTTCTAATGCAGCTTCAAAAGCAGCTTTCGTATTTTCCGGGTATATTGAAGAATATCCCCTATGGGCAAAGATATTCATCTGGATCAACTCCTAATTTCTTTTAGTAGTTCTTCTATATCTGACATCACAAAATCAGGTTTTAGTGCTTTATTACCATCTAAATCTTCTTTTTTAGTTTCACCGGATAAAACCAGAATTGCAATAATATTTGCATCCTTTGCCATTTTCATATCCGTGTAAAGCCGGTCCCCTACCATTGCTATCCTATCTTTATCTATTTTATATCTATCAGAAATATAGTCTACCATCAACCTATTGGGTTTACCCACCACAAAGGGTAGCTGACCTGCAGAGGCCTCCAGTAATTTGGCGATCGAACCGCAGTCCGGCATAGATTTCCCCTCTTCAAGTGGACAGATCAGATCCGGGTTGGTTGCTATATAATCACAGCCTTCTCTTATAAGATCATGTGCATCCCATAATTTATGATAGGTTAATGTAGTATCAAAACCCAATACCACACAATCAACCCTTTCTTCTTTATCTCCCACAATATTAAAGCCCAGTTTTTCAAATTCTTTTTTTAAAGAATTTGTACCGACTACATAGATATTTTTGTCTTTTAAACCATATTTGTTTTTGAGGTAATACGCAGTTACTTCACCGGAAGTAACGATTTCTTTTCGTTTTGCCTCTATTCCCAGATTTTTTAATTTTTTTTGATAATCATCCGCGTTTTTTGACGAATTATTAGTTAAAAATATATATTTTTTATTTACTTTAT
This sequence comes from Halanaerobiales bacterium, assembly GCA_046482435.1. Taxonomy (GTDB): domain Bacteria; phylum Bacillota; class Halanaerobiia; order Halanaerobiales; family M55B127; genus M55B127. Next base: position 6,847 of record JAWOEZ010000095.1, on the reverse strand, counting down.
CTAGGTGTTTAATAAAATCTTTAGCACCTTTTATAAGGTCTCTGCCAAGATAAATAGTGCCGTCCATATCTAAAATATATAGTTCTATATCTTTTAAATTAACCATAATAACCTCCTTAAAAAAATTCCTTTAGAACTTAATATACATTTAACAAAAATACGTTCTGAATGAAAAATAAAGCAATATAAGATATAATAGCTGAGGTCACCGGTGTTATAATCCAGCCTAATCCTATCTTAAAAAGTACTTTGTAATTTATATTATGTGCACCTTTGATCAAACCAATTCCTATCACAGCACCTACAACAGCCTGAGAGCTTGAAACAGGTACCAGGGGAAAAGACGGAAGGCCGTAACTTATCAACCAGTATTTTAAGCCCTCTGACGCAAATAAAAATAATACAATCGAATGGGAAAGTACAACTATTAATGCGGCCACAGAAGATATCTTGTATATACTTTGGCCAACTGTAAGCATAACCCTTTTAGAATAAGTAAAAACTCCTACTGAAATTGCTATCCCTCCCAAGAAAAATAACTGTTGGGTACCGCTAAAAAAGATATTACCGACGGGGTTCACAGTTGGAATATGTAAAGCATTAGTAAACACACCCATGACATTGGCTATATTATTAGCTCCTAAACTATAGGCTCCAAAAGCACCCACTATAATCAGACTTATTCTGGTATAGCGATCTATAGTTAAAAGATGCATTTTTATATTTTTTATAAATTTATCGAATATAATATAAAATATAATAGAAAAAATTGCAGCTAGAACAGGACATAAAACCCAGGTACCGACTATTTTAGTCAAAACTTCCAGATCTGTATTATAACCAGCAAAAAGGTTCCAACCTATTATAGCACCTACTATGGATTGTGAGGTAGAAACCGGTAGACCTAAATTTGTCATCCATAACACTGTTAAACCCGCAGCAAGTGCTACTACAAATGCTCCCGGTAGTTCATTTACTTTTCCCAAGGTTCCCAAAGTATGAGATGCACCAGCTCCACTTATAACAGCCCCTAAAATTACAAAAATAGTTATTATAATAGCACTAGTTTTAAATTTTATCATCCTGGTCCCTACTGCAGTTCCAAATATATTAGCAGCATCATTAGCTCCCAAAGACCATCCTAAGAATAGCCCACTGGACATAAATAAGAGTGGAACCATTAAAATCAACTCCTGTAATTTTATTATATCTAAATCCTTCTTTTTATTGCTGCAACAGAAACTTGTTCACTAATCTTCTCTGCTTCATCACAAAATATAGCAATTTCTTCTGTGAAATATCTAAGATGTGTTTTCCTACTAAATTCCTTTATCTTATAATTATTAAAAACCTTTTCTTTTATCCTTTCTTCTACCTTATCGGCCTGATGTTCATAATAATGTACTTTGTTGACATATTTATTAACCATTGTTAAATTCTTAAAATATGACCTTATACATTTAATCAAACTTTCAACTGTCTTTGTCACAAGTTCAACTATTTCGATACAATCAGCTTTAATATCCTCCGGTAAAAAAGGTTTTTCAATAGAGATATCATAAATAACTTTTTTGGAGTGGTCTACAATATTATCAGCTTTTTCCAGTATAGTTAAGACATCACCTCTTGCTTCCGGGATCAACCTATATTCATAAAGTTTAAGTTTTATCTCTTTCTGCAAGTCATCAGCTTTATTTTCAATTTCATCGATTTCTTTCAGTTCTGTTTTAAAGGTCTTTAATTCTCCTTTTATATACATAATCAAGACTCTTTTAAATATATAAACAGATTCATTTATTGTATCCAGATATTCGTCTATCCTATTTTTCAATTCTCCTGATTTATTATAGAAAAGATTTTTCATAAAATTATACTCCTTTTTAAATATAAAAGGACCTATTTGATACCCATACAGATGGTATATCTTCTGATATCAAATAGGCCTCTCTTATCTCTGACCGTAATTATTTACTTATTTAAAAAGATATTGGTTTACAATATATTTTATATATTATTTGAATTAGTTACCAAACATTTCTACATAATCAGATAATACACTATCTGCTTCTGAAGCGGCCTTATCTACTGCTTCTTCAGGAGTCCCAGATTCTGTAAAGGCTTCCTCAATAGCATTATCAGTTATGTCTCTTATCTCAACAAAGTTACCCAGTAATACACCATTTGCAGCTGGTGTTGAGACCCCACTTAGTATTTGTAAGAAAGCTGTTAGATAGTTAGGATTATCACTGAACCATTGATTATCCATTAACTGCTTAACTGCTGCATTAGTAGCAGGGAAATAGCCGGTGTCTTTATGCCATTGAATTGTAACATCTGTTCTATTTAGATATTTGAAGAATTCTACAACTGCTTGATATTCTTCATCGGGATGACCCTTCATGACCCAAAGTGATGCTCCCCCAATCACAGAATTACCTATTCCATAACCTTCGAATCGCGGTAAGAAAGTAGTACCTACTTCAAAGTCAGCAGATTCTATTATAGAACTTAGTGAAGAGGTGGACTGAATCAACATCGCAACATCGCCTGATAAGAAATCCTGATTAGCTGAATACTCTCTTCCTCCATAAGCTATAACATCTTTTTCTACCAGGTCTGTCCAGGTACTTATCACATGTTTGCCAAATTCACTGTCCATATAAACCTCAGATGCTCTGCCATCACGACCATTGCTGTTATTTGCATAAAGTTCATTATGATATGCAAACATTTGCTCTAAAATCCAAGCAGGCCATCCAAATGATAGACCATGGTTAGCCGCATCGTTCTCAATTATATCAAGTCCAACTTCTTCTACATCTTTCCAAGTTGTAGGAGTATGATCAATACCTGCTTCCCTAAATGCATCTTTATTATAGTATAACATAGCTGTTGAAGAGTTAAATGGCATAGAATAAAGTTCTCCGTCAACACTATAATAATTTGATATTGGCTGTATTACGCTTCCAAAATCTATTTGGTCTCCTACTATTTCATATACAGGTACAATCGCTTCACTATCAAGCATAGTTTGGGTTCCAACCTCATAGACTTGAATAATATGTGGCGGATTACCAGATTTTACAGCTGAAATACCCTGGGTCAGAGTCTCTTCATAACTCCCAGTAAATTGAGCTGTTACTTCAATATCGGATTGTGATTCATTAAATCCATCAACTATCCTTTCAACAGCATCTGTCCTTCCACCACTCATTGCATGCCAAAATTCTAATTCAATTGTTTCTGCTGAAACAGCAAGTGAGCCCAATACCAATAAGCCAACTAAAGTAATAGTAAAAAATAAATTTTTCCTCATCATTTATTCCGGTTAATAGATAACCGGACTGACACCTCCTTTTTATTTTAACAAACTTCGATAGATAATTAATGGTCTCTGTCCCCTCTACCACCTCCCTAACCCCTTTTTTTAACAAGTGATCTACTAACAACTACTCCTTGACTCTCTATTTATCCTGCTGCATTGCAAACCCTTCTACCAAACTCTTTTGAAGGGTTAAGTAAACAACCAATGGAGGAATAACACCCATTATCAATGCTGCCATCACAACATTCCATTCCGGCTGAGCATCTGACGGGATCAGCATCTTCAATCCAATTTGAACAACTCTTACTTTGGCACTGTTTGTAGTTACTAAAGGCCATAAATATTGATTCCATACCCAGATAAATTCTATTGTAAACAAAGCAACTATGTTATTTTTAGAAAGAGGTACTAAGATGGACCATAAAAACTGTATAGGGGTTATCCCATCAATCAGACTAGCTTCTAAAAGTGATTCCGGCACCGTCATGTAAAACTGTCTGAATAGTAACACACCCGTTGCACTGGCAAAGAAAGGTATTGTTAATGCATAGTATGTGTCCAGCCAGTTAAGATTATCCATCAACTGGTAGGTAGGTACAATCCTAATTGGTAGGGGCAGCATATGAGTTATTAGGATAATGACGAAAAATAGATTTTTCCCCTTAAAATTACCAAAATACACAAATGCAAAGGCTGCACTTATTGATAGAATAATTTTACCTAAAGCAGTTACTATAGATATAAAGGCACTATTAAAAAGCAGCCTTCCCATATTAGACTTAACCCAGGCTCTTGTATAATTTTCGATTATATTGGTACCAAACCTGATATTAGGAGGTGATGCATAGACTTGTTTTAGTTCCAGTGTACTGACCATAAAGGCATAAAAAATTGGAAATGAAACAATTATTACAGAAATTATTAAAAATGTATGTAATAAAACTTTGTTAAGTGTTAATTTTCTCATCTTATTTTCTCCTTTTCTAAATAGTTAATTTCAGGTATAAATTACTGATAAAATACCTTTTTCCCCGCATATTTGAATTGGAATATTGTAATAGCAGCAACAATTACAAATAGTATAATGGATTGTGCAGAAGCATAACCAGTTCTCATACTTAAAAAAGCATCTCTGAATAACTTATAGGTAACTATATCAGTAGCACGTGCAGGACCGCCCTGTGTTAAAACATCTACAATACCAAAGGTTAAGAAGAAAACCTGCAGAGTATTCATTATTAATAAGAAGAATGTTATGGGCGAAATCAAAGGGAAAGTAATTCTCCAAAACATAACCGCTGGACTTGCCCCATCAATCTCGGCCGCTTCTAATAAAGAGGGGGAGACATTCTGTAGGGCAGCTACAAAAAATATTACATTATAACCTATCATCCTCCAGCTGGAAGCAATAATTAATAAAATAAAAGCGGCTGTTCCATTATTAACCCAATTGAAACCAAATCCTGTTAATAATTCAAGATAATAAGACATAATACCTACATTGGGATGTAGTAGTACGCCCCAAATCGTACCTGCGAAAGCAAAAGAAAAGGCAAATGGCCAGATAAATAAACTCTTATAGATCTTTGCTCCTCTTATATTCTTATTGGTAAGAACCGCCAATAAAAGCGAAAATGAGATGGAAATAAATACTGTAATAGCTGTAAAAACCAAGGATCGAACCAAACTGTTCCAATAAGACCTTGAAGTTAATAGTCTTACAAAATTTTGGAAACCTACGTATATGATCCGGTTACCAAAAGGAGTAGATCTAAAAAAACTTAGATATAATGACTGGATGGATGGGTAGATCAAAAAAGTTATTACTATAATAATTGACGGCGCTAGTAGTAAATAAGCTAGATAAGTATACTTTTTAGCAAACTTGCTGTTCATTATAAAATTAATCCTCCTTTTTCTGGATTTAAAAATAATATTAAACAAAACTTTATATATGTTATCAACATTAAACCTATTTATACTGAATGATAAAATAGCAGACATCAAATAGGTAGTAAAATAGAAAACTATAAATAAATTTATGTCACCTATAAATTAATTCTTTAAGGTTCAAAAAACTCCTCTATTATTATATTTAAATATTTACAAAATAATTAATTAAAATAAATAAAAGACCTATCTAATGCACATAATAAACCACTTCAGGCATTAAATAGGTCTCTCTATATCTCAGACCATTAAAATAAATTCAATTTTAGATTCTATATATCTCTTTCTCCGTTTATCCTAAGAATCCTTCTTTTATTTCTTATTTAATTTGCTCCTATATAAAGCAGTTTCTACGGCTTTCTTCCAGCCCTTATATTTTTCATTCCTTCTTGCACAAGCAAGGCCTGGAATAAAAGTTTTATCAACTTCCCTTTTTTTCATCAATTCTTTAACATTAGGATAAAATTCGGTAGCAAGCCCGGCCAAATAAGCAGCTCCTGTTACTGTTGTTTCTGTGTTAACAGGCCTTTCAACTTCAGTATCGATCATATCTGCTAAAAATTGCATCAATAAATTGTTTGCTGCAGCTCCTCCATCAACTTTTATTTCTTTTAATTTTAGACCTGAATCCTCTAGCATAGCTTGTATTAAATCTTTAGTTTGATATACCACCGCTTCTAAAGTTGCTCTAACTATATGATTTTTACTACTGCCCCGAGTTAAACCGACAATTGTGCCTCTAACTTCGGGATTCCAATAAGGAGCACCTAGACCTGTAAAGGCGGGAACAAAATATACTCCATCGCTATCATCAACTTTTCCAGCAAAATATTCGGAGTCAGCAGCTTCATTTAATAAGAAAAGTTCATCTCTCAACCATTGTATTGCGGAGCCGGCGTTAAATATACTACCTTCAAGAGCATAGGTTATCTCACCGTTATAACCCCAGGCTATGGTGGTTAACAGACCGTTTTCAGAATAGACAGGTTCTTTCCCGGTGTTCATCAACAAAAATGAACCTGTTCCAAATGTAATTTTTGTCATCCCTTTATCATAACAGCCCTGAGCAAATGTAGCGGCTTGCTGATCACCTGCAATACCGGAAATAGGGATCTGTTGTCCAAAAAATACATTTTTAGCTGTATAACCATAGATCTCACTCGAGGACCTAACTTTAGGTAAAATATATGGGGGAACATCTAATATGTCCATTAATTCTTGGTCCCATTCTAAGTTATGAATATTATAAAGAAGTGTTCTAGAAGCATTAGTATAATCAGTTACATGAACTTTACCTCCCGTAAGTTTCCAGATTAAATAGCTGTCTATTGTACCAAATATAATTTTATTTTCTTTAGCTTTTTTCCTGGCATCTTCAACATTGTCTAAGATCCATTTTATTTTTGTACCTGAAAAATACGGATCTAAAAGTAGACCAGTTTTATCTCTAAAGGTTTCTTCATATCCTTTTTCTTTTAAATCTTTACAGATCCCAGAAGTTCTTCTACACTGCCAAACTATTGCATTATAGAGTGGTTCTCCGGTATTTTTATCCCAAAGCACAGTAGTTTC
>JAWOEZ010000015.1:0-3375 GCA_046482435.1 Halanaerobiales bacterium | reverse complement strand
AAATAAAATTAAAATATTAATCCGGTTGCTACCAACAAAATGGCTAACCCGAAAAATATAAAGGTCATTAAAAGTTTCATTCTACCAAAATTCTTTTTGGAAAACTCTGTCCACTGCTGAGAACTTGTACCCCAATAAGTAAATAAAAAGACCATTATTAATGGTATAACAAACATTAAATTATATACCAGCAAGTATAAGAGTGCATTTGTTCTTAATTCCGGAACATTGCTAATAAAAATAAGTGTTGGTAAATAAATCTGCCCTGTACATGCTAGTTCTAAAATTGAAACTAAAAAACCCGTAGCTGCTGCCATGATAATGAAATTCCGAGTCTTAACATTCTTTCTGATCGTAGAGTGAATCATTTTCTTCATACGCTCCGGTAACTGTAAAGTAGCTTCACAGGGTTGACCGGTTTTTTTGAATTTCAGGTAATCAGATAAGCTTATGAAAGCTAAAATAGCACTAACCGCTGCCATAACATAAACAAATATTTTTCTTACTATCGGCAGGATAGAGAGAGAGGTAACAATTTTAAGAGCCCCAGTACCTATTAAAAAATAAGTTAAAAAAACTGCCAGAGTAAACATTCCTCCAACCCATAACAACTCTTTCCCTTTTCGATTAATCAGTGTCAGATAAGAAATAAAGAAGATAATAGTAGCAAAAGCGCATGGATTAATACCATCAATTAATCCACTAATGGCAATAGCCCCTATGCCGAACGATTGAAACCGATCAACTAAACGGTCTTGCACTGAAGATTGATCTTCTTCTACTCTTTCCCATGGTGGAAGAAATTCTTTTCCCTCTTTTTCTTCGATGTAATTAATAATATTTTCATATTTTATTTGTTCTCTCAAAAAATGTTTATCACCGATATATATAAGCGGCACTAAAAGCCTGTCATATTCTGATACCTGGTAAAACTCCCCTAACTGTTCTGCAAGAGTAACTCCTTCCGGAGTCGAAATATCAAAATCCCTAATTTCAATTTGTGGATACTGAAAAACAATCTCTTCTAATAACTTTTTTGCTTTTTCGCAATCATGACAACCCGGTTCAGAAAATATAGCAATATAAATGGGCTGCTCTTGCATATCTTGCTGATTTTCCTGGCAATTAAAGGTAACAGTATTTATAATAAAATAAATAAATAATAAAAAAATAATAAAAACAATTTTTAAAAAGTTATTCGTGCTACTATTAGTCATTACACCTAACTCCTATTTTATTATTAAATTTCTAAATTACCTATTTCTTATCAGATTTACTAAAATAAATATATTGGCATATTTTAAATTACAAAATTTTAACAGTAGTTCTTACTAATTTATGAAATTAAAACCAATATCAATTTTAACATAACCAATACCAGAATTGGAATTCCTATTACTGGTAAAAATCAATAATTATCTTAAAATGAAATAATTGTTTTATTAGTCCAATCTATTTAAATATTGATAATAGATAATCAATAAAAACTTTTTTGCCAGCTTAATATGAATACACTTAGGCTTAATATAAAATAGCTAATTTAATATTACAGCATTAAAAACAAAAATCTTATAACGATAATTTTTAAGAGGAAACAGGTTTTTAGTGGAAAACTCTTTAACGATAAGATATAATAAAATACATAAAAATAATACTAGACATAAAGAAATTGTTGTGATAAGTAGGAGGCAAAAATGCAAATGGGAAATCTATGTGATTTAAACAGATTAAATAAATTTTTAATGATCGTTTTATTTCTAATAATAACTATTTCTTTGATTGTTTTTAGAGGTTCCCCTGTTCTGGCTCAATTTGAGACAGGCTCAGCGGTATCTGATTTTGAACTGGAAGCTCTAGATGGCAAAAGTTATCAATTAAGTCAATTTTATAATAAACAAGATCATCTTTTGCTTTATTTTCTAAAAAGTGATGATCCGACCTCTATTGATAGGTTACAAGAGTTAATAGCTTTTTTTAAAAATTATCAGCCAAGAGAAACTTATCAGATTATTGCTATTGTGGAAATAGAAGAAGATAACAAAAACCTAATAGAAGAATTAAATTCTATACAAGATACCACAGAAATACCTTTATTAATATTATTGAATGAAAACAATCCAATTATTGACAGTTTCCAAATTAAAAATTATCCTACCATACTATTATTAAGATATGATTTAAAGGTCAGAAGGGAATTTTCAGGATTTTCATCCCGCCAGGAGAAAAATTTTTATCAATATTTATCCTTCACTTTTACCAAGCAGAATAGCAGTAGTTCTAGTGGTTGCGAAGGAGGGGTTTGTCCGCCACCCGAAGGTTATTAAATAAACTTACTGGTTAACATATATAGGAACAAAAATGATATATAAAAATACCCATACTAAAAAAAGAATAAGTGCTTTTTTATTTCTTATATTTATTTTTATTATTTTTTTAACAGGGTGCAATAAAACTGATCCACCAAAGTTAGTGCTTTCCGAAGACAACTGGTATTATGGTGAAGTCACACCGGATCAGAGACCTTCCCACGATTTTACTATTAAAAACGAAGGTGGAGAAAAATTAATAATTGAATCGGTTTACTCCTCCTGTCCTTGTGTTATTCTTGAATTACCTGAAAAGGAGATATTACCAGGGGAAAAAGTATCGCTTATGACAACTTTTGACCCTACCGGTTACGAAGGCGAAGTAAGCAAAGCGGTTACTATTAAATCCAATGATCCGGAAAATCTGGAAAAAACAATCAAGACAACTATAACTGTCCAGCGTGTCCCCAATCCCGATATTGAACTTTCCGAACAGAAGTTTGATTTGGGAAATTTTTCCCGGGAAGAGAAAACATCTATTAAGTTTACCATTTTCAACACAGGCGATGCGGACTTAATAATCAAAGAGGTTGTCTCGGAAGAAATTTTTAATCATAACATAAAAATACCTTTAACTATTGCTCCCAGAGAACAGTTTCAGGTTGAATTATCTGTTGATTCAAGTCAATTAAAGAAAGGCGAGTTTCGCAAAGCAGTTCGTATTATGACCAATGACCCTCAAAACCCCGCACTATTTTTACGCATACAGGGAAATATCGAATAAATTCAAATTAGTCAATTCTTCTTAATCAGGTATTATAATTATTATTATACGCTAATTTCTCTTACAGTTCTGTCAGTTATATGATCACATACATTTACAATTAAGTCGGAAAAAGGTATATTTATAATTATCATAGTAAAAGTACAATAGAAAGGATATCTCTATTCCATGTTTCTCCAAATTATTGGAATCTTTGGCGGTCTAGTTGTCTTTTTATATGGACTGCAAAAAACTAACCTGAACTTAAGACAGGCTTTTGGTAATAAATTGCAAGCCTGGATTAAT
>JAWOEZ010000088.1:0-2646 GCA_046482435.1 Halanaerobiales bacterium | reverse complement strand
TTGGAATAAAGATAAATTTGTAGCTTAAAATATAAACTAAAAGTATCTCCGAGTCTGTAAAAGGATAGGAGTAGTGGGTATGGACTACCCGAATAGGTAACTTGATCGATGTTACGGGTGAAATTCATCTTATGTCCCATAAGATCAAGCGACTATGAAGCTCGGTATTTCAATGCCGAGTAGTTCACGAGTTACTTTTGCTGCTGGTTCAGCTTTTTAACTCCTATGAGTTATCAGTCGAATATGATGGTTTATGGTCCTGGAGGTTATAAGTTTCAAGACTTTTTCTGGACAGGTTTACCTCTGCAGTTAATACTTTTGGTTGTTGTTCCTCTGTCGATTAACCTGTTTTGGGGATTGTAATAACGTAATTTTTGAGTTGTAAATAGTGCTAAAAAGCAAGTCGGTTTACAATAATTTAATTTGTTTAATAATTAGCCAGATTAATAGACTGGTTATTACTTTTTTTAATAGGAATTTACTAAAATTTTAGAAGATAAATTAAAAAATGAAGGTGATGCATATTAATTATTATTTAGAGGTATTAAAAGAATATGATGAATTTAGAGGAAGAGTAAGCAGGAAGAAGTTTTGGATGTTTGTACTTGTTTCATTAATTATTAGTATTATTTTAATTTTTATTAATATAGGGGTATTTTTTGTTTATAGTTTGTTGGTTGTTTTGCCTTCATTGGGGGTTACAGTAAGAAGATTACATGATACAAATAGAAGTGGTTGGTTTCTGTTAATAGAATTAGTCCCTGTTATTGGAGGAATTTATTTATTGATACTATGTACTGAAGAAGGCAGTCCGGGTGAAAATGAATATGGTAAAAAACCTCAAAAATAAATAATTTAACTAATATTAGACCGGATAGAAGGAGATTATGCGGTTTTATTAATTAGGCCTGAAGAGAAAGAAATAATTAATTGGCCGGTTAAGTTTCTACCTGATGATGGTGGAGAAGGGGAAATTGTAGGTTTGATATTAATAGATATTTAAAAGAGAAAAAGAGTGCTGAGGAGAGATTTGAGGGGTTGATTGATAAGTTGAAAGATAATAATTAGATATCTAATTCGATTGCTCCTTAGTTTCAGGGGGTCTTTCTATTTTTTACGATTATTAAAAACAGTGCATTAAAACTTGTAATCTAAAAAAACGCTAATTCATAATTATTTGACAAAGACAGCGGAGAGGTATATAATAATATCAAGTTATATGTAAATTGCATATAGATGTTAATTATCAATAATAACTAATAATTGGAGTGATTTAAATGTGTACTTCTGATAAAAATAGGGCATCTAACCACCCAAACCACCATGGTTCACACAGTTGTGACCACGAGAAATATGATTGTTCGCATGGCAGGATGCAAAGATTTATTGAACCGTGTTTGCTTTTACTTCTCACTCAAAAACCGACCTATGGATATGATTTAATAGATAAATTGGATAAATATGGATTTGAATCTCCTGACCCTGGGACAATATATCGATATTTAAGAAAGCTAGAAGAAAAAGAGATGGTTTCATCTCAGTGGGACACAAAAAGTTCAGGCCCCGCAAAAAGAAGTTATAGGGTGACAAAAGAGGGAAGAGAATATTTGAAGGCCTGGGTAGTTAGGATAGAAAAAAACAGAGAAATTTTAGGTCACTTTCTGGATGAATATAATGCTGTAGAGGAATAATTTTTTGGATACTATGTGTAAAAAACATATATATATAAAAAATATCTAATAAAAATGAGGGTATAAAATGATAACTATATTTATAAACTTATCAGCGGCAATAGCCTTATTGGTTTCTGTATATTTAAACAAACATAAATTTAAAAATGGAATAAAAAAAGCATTGATGAAAGCACTTGATTTAGGTCCATTTATGTTAATTATTATTGCTACAATAGGTCTGATTTTTTCTTTCCTTCCCCCTGACTTAATAAAAGAATATCTTGGAGGGAATTTTAATATAATTCAGGTAGGAAGTGCTGCCTTATTTGGGGCTGTTATGATGATTCCTAGTATGATCGCTTTACCACTTGTTGGTTCTTTAATAGATGCCGGAGCTTCTTATACTACCGTTGCAGCCTTTGTAACAACTTTAACGATGGTAGGTTTTGTGACATTACCAATTGAATTAAAAGAATTAGGTACAAAAATTACTATTTTAAGAAATGTTTTAGCATTTATTTTTGCAGTATTCATTTCCTGTTTGATAGGAGTGATAATATGAAAAACCCCCCTACCAGTGTTGATTTAAATGATAATAATATACAAGAAGCTCAATCTAAAAAAAACAATAGCGCACAGAATATAAAAGCGAAAATTATAAGGTTACTTAAAATTATAATTAGTATAATTATTATCTATGTTGTTTTTTGGATATTTTTTCCGGAAAGATATATTACAGGATTAAATATATCTAGCCTTTATGCAAAAGAAATGATAAGTATTTTTCCTGCAGTACTTCTTATAATGGGTTTGGCCGATGTTTGGATACCGTCTTCTTTAATTAAAAAATATCTGGGAAAGGAAGCTAAAATCAAAGGTAAAATATTAGCAGTAGGTTTGGGGACTCTCCCTACAGGTCCAATGTATATAGCTTTACCACTTGCCGGCGAATTAATAAGAAAAAAAGCTAGTA
>JAWOEZ010000068.1:0-9554 GCA_046482435.1 Halanaerobiales bacterium | reverse complement strand
ATGCTACCAAAGAAAGCGGCCACAGATAAGAAGATATATCCTTTTTGGATTAAGGCCTGATAAATAACCCATTTAGAAATAAAACCGTTGGTAGGTGGTATGCCGGCTAAAGCAATTATTGCAGTTAAGTAAGCTGCAAAAGTAACAGGCATTCTAAAAATCAAGCCCCCCATTTCACTCATCTTGGTAGTATTTGTCCGATATATTACGGCTGCCATCGTTAAAAATATTGTTGTCTTAAAAATCATATGGTTCATCAAATGTAATAGACCACCTGCGAACCCAAGTGGAGTAGAAATAGCTAGTGCCATTACGATATATCCCATTTGAGATATAGAGGAAAATGCAACTAATCTCTTTACATCTTCTTGTCTGATTGCTAGTATTGTACCCGTTATAATTGTGATTCCTCCAAATAAAGCGAGGATATAATTGAAAACGGGAAGCCCCCTAAATTTAATGCTGTTATCTAAAATATTATATAGAGGTACCAGATATAATAAGAGCATTAAACCATATGTACCTATCTTCAACATCAGTCCTGATAGAAAAGGAGAAAACTCCTTGGGAGCATTACTATGAGCTCCATTGACCCAGACGTGAAGAGGAAAGACCCCGGTTTTTATTAAAAACGGGATTCCCATCATTACTACTAATATTATAGAATTTACAGTAGGTATGGATTGTAAATATTCGGCTACCTGAGTAAATTCTAAGGTGTTAATTTGACTAAAGATAATAAATATTGAAGTTATCATAAGATAAGCTCCGATGGTACTTAAAATTAAATAGCGATAGGAAGCTTTTTTAGCACCGTCTTTTTTTCCGGAAGAAATAAGGAAAAAAGAAGACCAGGTCATAAGTTCCCAAAAGATAAATAAAGTCATCAGATCTCCTGCAAAAACTACTCCCAAGATACTCCCCATTAAGTTCGAAAATAAAAAGCTGAAACTGGCTGTATTATTTACATTTTTTTGAGAACTTACACTAAAGATACTTATTAAAAATACGCTTCCTACTGTCATGATTCCTAAAAGCCAGGCTAAGGGTGAGTTATTCAAAATGAAATTAAAATTATTTCCCATTATGTTCATATTAAGACTTTGGCTTAATATATCCCATTTACCGTAAATATTAACAAGCGTATATAAAATATAGCCGGATAGACCTATATTTATTATAGAACCTGCCGATTTAATCTTTTTTGTAATTAGATAGGTAAATATGGATAGTATAATAGGGATTATGATTATTTGACTTAGGCTCATTTAAATCCCTCCCAATATAGATATAATATAATTTGAATTGTCTAAAAGTTGACTACCAACTTGATTTAGTATATTTATTACGTGTTGTGGAAATATTCCTAGATAAAAGGCGGATAATGACAAAATACCAACCGGAATTATACAGGGAATAAGCTGTTTTATCCTTAAAGTATTTTCTTTAAAGTATAAAGTTTGGACTACTTTAAGATAATAAGCAACTTCTATCAATGTTGCTAAAAGTATCAAGCCAGTAATTATATATCTTTCAAGTCCTAGAGTATTTTGCAGAATCATCATCTTACTTACAAAACCATTAAGGAAGGGGAGTCCCATAATTCCCAGGGCCCCAATTGTAAAACCTAATCCCGCAATAGGCATTTTTTTACCTAAACCTGCCATATTTTTAATCTTACTACTTCCGACTGCATATGACATCAAACCCGCTGAAATAAACAACAGTACTTTTAAGATAGAATGATTTAACAGTTGAAATAAACCGGCCTGCATAGTCCCAACACTATTTAAACTAATTACTGTAATAACTAAACCCATTTGGGCGATACTAGAGTATGCTAACATCTTTTTAATATTTTTTTGTTGAAAAGCAATAAATTCACCTAAGATTAGAGTAATTGCTCCGATTACCGTCAGGTAAAAATAGATTCCAGAATTACCGAAAATTGTAAAATATATTCTTAACATTGCATATATCCCGGCAACAGATAAGACACCACTTAAAAGGGCAGTTACCCCAACATATGATTTTGAATAAACTTCAGGTATCCAGAGATTCATCGGAAACAGTTCGGCTTCAATACCGACCCCTACTAAGAGCAGCAAAGTTATTACTCTAAGTAAAGATGGATTTAATTGAGTGGCAGATTTAGCAATCACTGCCATATTTAGGCTGCCGATACTACTATAGGTAAAGCCAATTGCCATTAGGAGAAAAACAGAAGCAATTGAACCCATTACAATGTATTTAAAGGCGGCCTGATAGCTGTTTTTTCTTTTCATGGTTGCCAGTACATAGGTAGCAATTGCAGCGATTTCAATAAAGACAAACAAATTAAAAATATCTCCTGTTAAGACAATCCCATTAATACCTGTAAATGCAAGTAAAAACATACTGTTGAATTTACTTTGATTTAAGTCATCTGGATCTCTGAAGTTATAGATGCTAATTATAAAAGTTAATCCAGAGATAATAATAAGACTGATTAAGGCGAGTTTATCGATATATAAATTGATACCAAATGGTATGTTCCAATTTCCTATCTTAATAACTAGAGGTTCTTTCATTACTGTGTTAAAAAGTGATATTGTGATTAAAAAACTTATCAAGGTACTAATTAATACAACTATAGCAGGTAATTTTTTATGTAGTTTTGCAACAAGTGGTATTATAAAAGCAGTGAGTAATGGTATTGCTATCAATAGACTGGGATTCACAGTTTTAGCCCCCTTATTTCATCAATTTGTAGGGTATTATGATTTTCATATATTTTTATTACTATCGATAATGCTAAGGCAAGAATAGCTACACCGATCACAATTGCCGTTAAAACTAATGCCTGAGGTAATGGGTCAACGAAAGTCAAATTATTATTCGGATTAGTGGCCGTTATTATTGGAGCTAAACCGCCATTTATATAACCTAAGCTTACTAAAAGAAGGTTTACGCCAGTATCCATTATACCGATGCTGACAACTATTTTTATTAAATTTCTTCTAGTTAATACCCCGAAAAGGCCGATTAAAATTAAAATGATGGAACCTCCAAGGTAAGCCCATTGGTTTAAAAAAGCCAAAGTATCACATCCTTTTATTTAATATATTCATGCGTTAATTAAGTTACTAATTATACCAGAAAGCTCTGCTCCAACTTTGATTCCAATAAGTATATAGATAATTGGGATAACTCCTGCACTAAATAAGGTTCCCAAAGTACCGTTAGCTAAAAAGTTAGTTAAAAAAGAACGATCTGTGTAAAGACCGACTAAACCTATGATTAAAAATGAAATACCAGCCAAACTTTCTAGGATTGTTAAGCCTGTGTGATTTAAGTTATAATCCCTATAAGCTAAAAACTTGAGTAAAATAGCAGTTGCAATAATAGCACCACCCTGGAACCCTCCCCCGGGAGTCAAGTGCCCATGAACTATAATGTAAATACCTAATAAAAACAACAGTGGGAATAGTATTTTAACACCTGTTTTTATTATAAAAGGAGCATCTGAACCAAATGCATTACTTTTTTTATTTTCTCCCAATACAAAAGCTAGTCCAGCAGCCGCTATAAATAATACTGTAATTTCACCTAAGGTATCAAGGGCTCGATAATTAGCTATTATGGAGGTTACATAGTTAGCTGACCCGGATTCTGGATTCTCAGTTTCTTTAAAGTTAAGCTGTGAAGTTTCAGCATTTACATTTTTATTAATATAATTGATAGAGGCTCTATCATTTAAATTTACTTCTCCAAATTGAGTAATACTTAACTTCCCATCGCTTCCAGTATCAAAGGCTTGAAAAATTACGAAGCCTAATATAATCACTAAAAACAGGGAAAGGAAATCACGAAATCTCATTATGAATCACCCCTATTAATTTTAACTAATGTAAATATAAATATAGAAGTTGTTAACCCAGCTCCAATAATTGCTTCTGTCATGGCAACATCAGGTGCTTTTAATATATACATTAAGCCTGCAGCGATTAGGCTGATTAAACCTAAAGATATTATTGAATTCAATAAATTATCGAATAATACAGCAGCCAAGGCTCCGATAATCATCAATAAAATGAGTAAATAACTTATGATCATCATCCTATATCACTTCTTTCATCTTGAATTTTTTCAGTGTTGTATTCATCAATATTTGAAGATAGCTCAGGCTTTAAACCGCTTTTATAAGAAGACCTAGCAATACTATGACTACCAATTGGATTGGTTAATACAATAAATATCGCGATAACTAAAGTTTTGAAAAACCAAGCAGGATTTATTAACCCTACCCCTATTATTGCGGATAATGCCCCTAAAGTTGTTGCCTTGGTACCAGCTTGAATTCTGTTGTATAAATCAGGCATCCTAACGATGCCAAGTGAACCTAAGAGTAAAAAAACACTTCCTATAATAATTAATATATATCCTAATACAGATAATAAAACCATTAGTTACCACCTTCTAAATATCGTGAGATTACAATAACACTTGTAAATGAGAGAGCTGCAAAAACAAATGAGATATCTAATAACACATAATTTTCAAAATATAGAGCACCAATTATTAACAGCACAGAGATAATAGTTGTTAAAGTATCTAATGCTACAACTCTATCAGAAGCAGAGGGACCCTTAAAGAATCTATAAGCACCCAAGATTAAGGAAAGAAAAACTAAAACAAATACAAAATTAAACATTAAAAAATCCCCCCAAGCGTATCCTCGAATTTACCAGAGATTAGATTCTTCTGAATCTTTTTATCTGTACTCTCGATATCAATCCAGTGAATAAATAATTCGTTGTCTTTAACATCTAATGTCAAAGTACCAGGTGTTAAAGTAATCGAATTAGCCAGAAATAGTTTGGCATAATCAGATTTCAAACTAGTTGAAATTTTTACTATACCTGGATTAATAGGTAAGTTAGGCTTAATTACTCGGTGGGCTACATCAAGGTTTGCTTTAAACATTTCAATTACAAAGATAGGTATATACTTAAATAAATTAATAATTCTAACCACTATATTATTATTAGATTCCTTTTGGGAAAAGCTTTGATATGTAAATAATGATAATAATGTGGATAAAATGAAGCCCATTATTATTTGATCTGGAGCAAGGCTGCTTGTATAAGCTAGCCAGAATATAAAGTAAATGATAAGTGTGGTAAAAAATCTTTTTAATTTCAATTCTAGTCCCCCTCCAAGTGTGATATACTTCACTTAATAATTTAAATATATATCACTATATCTAAATATTATGATATTTAAATATATTTGTCAAATAAAATTTGTGATTTTTACCATATTTCTTGACTTAAATATAATAATTTCATAGTATTAATAATAGAGAAGTATAGCAAGGAGGTTTAATTTTGGAAAATATAATAAAGGATATGGAACAAATAAAAGAAAAAGCTAAATTAATAAAAGCTATTTCTCACCCGATTAGATTATGTGTTGTAAAAGGTTTAATGGAATCCGAAGGCTACAATGTTTCCAAGATGCAGTCCTGCCTAGAAATTCCACAATCTACTCTTTCTCAGCATTTGACAAAACTTAAAGATTTGGGAATTATAGAAGGGCAGAGAGATGGTGTAGAAATAAAGTACTATGTTAAAAATGATGAAGTCAAGAAGATAGTAAACACAATTTTTGATAAAGAAGATTAATGACCTTCCTTAACGGGAAGGTTTTTGTTTTTAAATTAAAGGAAGGGGTAGTTAAAATGGAGTACAAAGAAATAATTGATCAAGAAAAAGATTTATTTAAAGTTATACCGATGAAAATTTTTCGTAAAACAGAAGGAGTAGTATTTGACATTGTTAATATGGATTTTCTTCCAGAAGTTGATGGGATAGATAGGGTTATTCATGATAAAAATGCTCTTTCTCCTGGTAGTATAAAAAAAGTAAAACGACCTTGGTATATGCACCCTCACCAAGAAGATAATCTCTTGGTATTATTTGGTACCCGCCATGTAGATTTATATACACCCCAACACGGAAAAATTGAAAATTTCGAAATAACTTCTCATTCGATTAAAAGAAATGGAAAACTACTTTATGATGGAGGAGCAGTTCTTTCAACCTCAGTGAAGGTCTTTCACAGGATTCGAACCGGTGAAAAAGGTTCTGCCTCTGTGAATTTTGCAGTTAGAGACCCCGAAATAAATATGAAAACAAACTTTAATATCTACAGCTTAGATACTGAAACAGACCAATTTGAAGTTTTAAAAAAAGGTATCGAAGATCAAAAATTCAATTAATATAAACATTTAGCAATATCTTTAAGTTAGATGCAGGGAAATTCATTATATTATTGAATTATATAATACAGCCAATTTAATTGAGAGGAGGTTTTATATGGTTAAAATATTCTGGCAAAAAAAAGAAATAGCGAGTTCAGATCATACAAAAATTGTAGAAGGTAATCATTATTTTCCTCCTGATAGTGTTAAAAAAAAGTATCTTTTAGAAAGCAATCATCATAGTACTTGTCCATGGAAAGGAGAGGCAAGTTATTACCATCTCAAAGTAGATGGTGAAAAAGCAAATAATGCAGCTTGGTATTATCCGGAACCAAAAAAAGAGGCGGAAGAAATAAAAGACCATATAGCTTTTTATACAGATAAGGTGAATTTAGTTGAATATTAAATTGTTAAAAATAAATCAAAAATATAATTAAGGGGGCTTTATTAATGAAAAAGAGGTATTTAATTTTTACTTTGGTATTAGTAATAACGTTAACTTTAGTTGGAACCGCTTTGGCTCAAGATGGTAACTTTACAATTCTTCATACTAATGATACTCACGGGAGGATTGAAGAAGGTTCCTATGCCGGCATGGGTTTTCCAAAAGTAGCTACATTAGTTAAACAATATCGTAGTGAAGGTAATGTCCTATTATTGGATGCAGGAGATACCTTTCATGGACAAACAATTGTGAACTTAAACGAAGGTGAAGCAATTGTGGATATCATGAATGAAATGGAATATGATGCAATGACCCTTGGGAATCATGATTTCAACTTTGGCCAGGAAAGAATTCAAGAATTAGCAGAGATGGCTAATTTCTCAATTATTGCTGCTAACCTAGACCCTGAACTTGTAGAACCTTATGTAATTAAAGAAATTGATGGTATTAAAATAGGAATATTTGGTCTTGCCACTCCGGAAACCGAATATAAAACCCACCCCAAAAATGTAGAAGATTTAACATTTAGAGATCCTACTGAAGTTGCCCAGGAAATGGTTGATGAACTAACAGACCAAACTGACATGATTATTGCCTTATCTCACTTAGGCATATCTGAAGGTAGCGAATATACCAGTAGAGATGTTGCAGAAAATGTATCTGGTATAGATGTAATTATCGATGGCCATAGCCATGACGTTTTAGAAGAAGGCTTAATGGTAAACGATACTTTGATTGCTCAAGCAGGTGAATATGATAAGAACTTGGGTGTAGTCGAAGTAGAGATGGCTGATGGTAATGTAGAAAATTTAACAGCCAGCTTAGTTACTAAAGAAGACGCCGATGATGTAGAAAAAGACGAAGCTGTTTTAGCTGCACTCGATAGCATCAAAGCTGAAAATGAAGAAATAACTTCAGCCGTTGTTGGTAAAACTTCAGTTAAATTGAATGGAGAGCGTGAAAATGTAAGAGCAGGAGAAACAAACCTAGGTAATCTATTGACAGATGCTATGTTAGCAAAAGTTGATGCCGATGTAGCAATTACTAATGGTGGTGGAATCAGAGCTTCAATTGATGAAGGTGAAGTCACTAAAGGTGAAGTAATCACTGTATTACCATTTGGTAACACTACCGTTGTTAAGAAATTAACTGGAGCCCAACTATTAGATGTTGTAGAACACGGCTTATCAGAATATCCAGCTCTGGAAGGTCTATTCCCACAAGTAGGTGGTATGAAAGTAATCTTTGATGGTTCAAGATCTGCTGGTGAAAGAGTTATTCAATTGAGGATAGATGGTGAACCGGTCGAACATGATAGTGACTATCAAGTAGCTACAAATGATTTCATGGCCGCTGGTGGAGATGGCTATGAAACTTTTGCTGAAACTGAAACAGTTATAGAAGCTGGTGGGCTTGAAGAAGTTCTTATGAATTATATCAGTGAAAAAGGGACAGTAGCTCCAGAAAAAGAAGGAAGAATAATTGAAGTAAATACAGATGGAGACTACTATGTATACAATGTAGAAGAAGGAGATTATCTCGCAAAAATTTCAAAAATGTTCAATGTTAGGATTGAAGCAATTATGGAAGCAAATAATATTGAAGATCGTAGCATGATTTATGTTGATCAAAAAGTTAAGGTTCCTATGGAATAAAGGTAAATTTAAATTAGTTAGGGGTGGCTTCAAGCCACCTCTATTTAGTTATATTGGGGGTATTTCTATATGGAATATGTTAACCAATTTAAAGATTTAGCTATTCAATATGGGTTTAAACTACTTATTGCCTTAATAATTGTATTTATTGGTATGAGAGTAATAAAGTATCTTTTAAATTTATTTGAGAAATCTTTTAAGGATAAGATGGAACCTACATTAATGAAATTTCTAAAATCAGTAGCTAAAGCTCTGCTAAATATAATGTTATTCCTATCTGTAGCTTCAACCCTTGGGATAGAGATGACCTCCTTTATTGCTGTATTAGGAGCTATGTCTTTTGCAATAGGTTTATCTTTACAGGGCAGTTTAGCAAATTTTGCTGGTGGAGTCCTAATCCTATTATCCAAACCATTCCAGGCGGGTGATTTTATAGAAGCACAAGGTAATAGAGGTACAGTTCAAGAAATTAAAATATTATATACAGTCCTTAAAACACCTGATAATAAGAAGATAGTAATTCCTAATGGTGATCTTTCAAATACGGATATTCTAAATTATTCTGCACATGAACAGAGAAGACTTGATCTGGTTTTTGGAATCGGATATGATGATGATATTTTAAAAGCCAAAAAAGTTTTAAAAGATATCGTAGAAAATAATGAACTGATCCATGATACTCCAAAACCAGTTATCGAAGTAACCGAATTAGCAGGAAGTTCTGTGAATTTTGATGTTAAAGTATGGATTGATACAGCTAATTATTGGAAAGCTTATTACAGGATGCAGGAAGCTGTTAAACTAAGATTTGATGAAAAAGGAATAGGTATTCCATATCCACAGATGGATGTTCATCTCAATAAAGAATGAATGCCCAAATGTTGGCAATTGAATTTGTGGGATAAAGGTAACAAGGATTTTTAGGTGCTTTCAATATTTTAAGAAAGTATCTACATCAAAGACGTAAAGGACCTGATATTGACCTTAAGGTTGAAGGTTTAAATAATTTAACCAAATATTCTTGGAATAAAGATATATTTGTAGCTTAAAATATAAACTAAAAGTATCTCCGAGTCTGTAAAAGGATAGGAGTAGTGGGTATGGACTACCCGAATAGGTAACTTGATCGATGTTACGGGTGAAATTCATCTTATGTCCCATAAGATCAAGCGACTATGAAGCTCGGTATTTCAATGCCGAGTAGTTCACG
>JAWOEZ010000081.1:0-3984 GCA_046482435.1 Halanaerobiales bacterium | reverse complement strand
TGAACAAGGCCTCTTTCAATAGAAGTTTCTTCTCCAGGAATTATTTTGTTTACCACTTGGACCATAAAGCCTACAAAAGGCATCCATATTAATGTATTTGTCACATTAAATAAAGTATGGGTGTTAGCTAGAAGTCTTTCGGCACTCACTGTATTATTAGTTACTCGACTAATTCCACTTAATAATCCTTTCAACTGTCCTGAGAAATCAGGTACTACATATATCAAAAATATCATTATACTCGTACCTAAAATATTAAAAATAAAGTGGGCAGCAGCGGATTTCTTAGCTGTTTTGCTGGCACCAATAGCTGATAAGATAGCTGTCACTGTAGTTCCAATATTACTTCCTAATAAAATCGGAACTCCAGAACTAAAATCAATAACTCCTACTGAAACCAAACCTACCAAAATACCGAAAGTTGCTGTACTGCTCTGAACCATTACTGTAATAACCAACCCTGCCAAAACACCTAATATAGGATAAGTACCGAAGTTCTTCATTAACTCAACTATGTATTGTGAATCTCTTAACGGGTGCATCGTTTCACTCATAATATTAAGACCCAAAAAGAGAATACCAAATCCTAATATAACCTGACCAAAATATTGATATTTCTTTTTATTTGAAAACAAATATGCTATAGCACCTATTGTAATAGCATGAAAGGCATAATCACCTAAATCAAAAGAAATCAACTGGGCTGTTACGGTGGTACCAATGTTTGCACCCATTATAACACCAATTGACTGATATAAGGTCATCAGGCCTGCATTAACAAAACCTACTACCATAACTGTCGTAGCACTACTGCTTTGAACAATAGAAGTAACACCTGTCCCAACTAATACCCCTGAAAAGGTGTTCTTTGTTAAAAATGCTAAAATATGTCTCAATCTTTTACCAGCAGTTTTTTGTAAACCTTCACTCATCTGTTTCATCCCATAAATAAATAAACCTAACCCACCGGTTAGGCCAACTACCATATCAAATGACAAGTTAAGTTGCCCCCCTAAATATTTAATTATATATTTTTAGTTATTTCTACATTTAAAGGTTTAAATTTCCTAAATAACCCCTATTCTTTCCTTATCTTCTTTTAATTTGAGTTCTACAGAATCTGTTAAAAGGTCAGCATATGAAAAAGATAAATGTCTTTCTTCGTTATTATCTACAACTTTTACAATAAAGATATTATCATATGTTTTATCTAAAATACCTTCCTTGTTGATTGATCTTCTTCTACCGCGGTCTGCTTTTATAATAACCTCTTCTCCAATATATTGAGAAATGTTATTCCTAATCTCACTCAAAGTATTCTTTGACATAAGAGAACCCCCCCGGCTTTCTCTTTGTGCAACTAAGTTATTTGTTAAAGTTAACGAATACTAGACTTTGCATTAGTGGATTATATAAAAAATTCAAGTGACTGTCAAGTTCTAAGGTTCTACTTTGTATATTTGTCAGCTACATTAGAAGCCGCATAGGAATCGGGTTTTATCATAGCGTCATAACCACTACCTACAACCATACCTACAACTTCTTTTATTATCTCACTGCTAGGTCCATTTTCCCCTACATCAATATGAATTTCAATATCATCAAGTACTAATGTGGAATCTTCTAATGAAATATAGTCAGTAATTTTACTGGCCACCATTAAACTTCGTGACACTTCATGGTAAATTCTCTTTTTAAAACCACTCTTCATCTTCACATTTTTTTTGTGATAGAAATACCTACCCCCGTGGCCAACCCTATATATCACAATAGCAGTAACAAATACAGACTCTCTAAACCCAGGGTGCGAATCTGTACCAATAATAAGTTTATATGAGTGTTTTGGTTTTTCCTTTATAAAAGATAAAATACTTTTATAAGTTTCTCTTATATTCATTTTACCTTCAGTAGGACTAATAAACTTCATCTTTATCACTCTTTTTGTTTTTTAATTGCCAAAAACTGTTACTAAGCAAGACCATTTCTTCAATAGATAAATTTTCTCCCCGGATCCTTTTGTCTATTTCACAATCTTTTAGACCCTCCAAAATTAAACCTTTATCTAGATCTAGATGGGGAGATAATGTAAGACTATTTTTTATATTTTTTCTTCTTAAATTAAATATTGCTCTTACAACATCAAAAAAGAAATCTTTGTTCTTTACTTTATAAGGAATCTCCCTATGAGGGACAAGTTTAATTACAGCAGAATGTACTTTGGGTCGCGGAATGAATGACTCGGGGTTAACTTCAAATTTAACCTCAGTTTTGTAATGAAATTGAATAAATACACTCAAACTCCCATAATCTTTAGTACCTGGAGAAGCAGCCAATCTCTTCGCAACTTCTCTTTGCATCATAAATACCATTGCACTTATCTGTAGGGGTGAAAAAAGAAGGGTTTCAATTATTGGAGTTGTAATATAATAAGGAAGATTCGCAATTACTTTAACCTTTTCATTTTTTAGCTGATATTTTTCAAGGAAAGCATTCCAGTTGACCTGTAGAATATCATCTTCTAATATTTCTAAATTATTATAACCACTAAATAAATCTTTCAAGATATTAACAAATCTAGAATCTTTTTCTATTGCTAAAACTTGTCCATTATGTAATTCTTCCAATAAATACTGGGTTAAAGAACCTATGCCAGAACCGATTTCAATAACACTTTCATTGCCTTCTAAGGTTGAAACACTTATTATTTTCCTCATTATCTCATTATCTATCAAAAAGTGTTGACCTAATTTTTTATTCAACCTAATATTATATTGATTTAAAATATCTTTAGTTTTTGTAAAAGTTGCGATCTCTTTATCCATACAATTCTCCCTACTTTTATATATATTGACATTTTTATTCTATCATAAAAAATATCCTATTGTAAAATATTATAAATATTAAGTTTTTTTAAACAAAGTTTTTATTCTAACTTTACAATACCCATCTTCAAACATTTTATCAAAGCTTGTGTTCTATCATTTACTGATAATTTTTTTAAGATACTGCTCACATGATTTTTAACGGTTCTTTCACTGATTATTAGTTCTTTAGAAATTTCACGATTTGTCATTCCTTTAGAAATTAAACTTATTACATCCATTTCCCTTTTCGTAAGATTATGAAACTTAAAGTCAGTTACATCTTCATTGACCTGCTGTCTTCTGTTCTTATTCACATATTTTATAATCATTTTATATAAGTATTTATGGTCTTTTGAAATGGGTACACCTAAATCAACAATCCTTTCGATCTTTTTATTAAATGATACTCCTTCACTCTTTAATATAAAAATAATTGTTTTGTTATTTACCTTTTTAATATTTTCCACTAAATTTTCAAGTTCTTTTTCTGTAACTTTCAAATAATTTATTAAAACCATATCAGGTAAATATTTTTCTAAGACAGGTACCACATGTACGTATTGAGAAATTGAAAAGACAGATTTAATTCTATCTTTATCTTTTAGCAACAATGAAATTGCGTCTTTATATAATTTGTTCTTATCAAAGATTAGCACTTTTATTTTACCCATATTTTCACCTTTTTATATTTTACTCTTATTATATCATGTTTATAAAATAAAAAAAGGTTAATCCTTTTAAGAATTAACCTTAAAAATTTATAAGATATTAATAAATACCTTATTATTTATTGTTTTGTCTTCATCTGACGCATAGCTAGTCTCTTTGATGAAAATATGTGATTTAGGTGGTGTTCAATTGAGACTGTTTTGAATTTAACTTGCAAATGATAAACCTTTATTGTATTTAAGCAACTCTACATCTTTAACATTAGAATAGAAATGTTCGCACCTCTTTAATCTGCTGGATGCCCGAGGGGCTATCTCCATTACCGAACGGACCGGGTATATCGCCCGGGTCAGGCATCTGGCCTCTTTTGTCGCCAGATTGTATGCCGCGCAACGGGAGGATCTGGGCTTTCCTTTGGTGTCCTGAGGACCTCCGGCCGGAGGTCCTCAGG
>JAWOEZ010000060.1:0-47287 GCA_046482435.1 Halanaerobiales bacterium | reverse complement strand
GGATATATTACTGTTTTGAAAAATTATTATAAATCTAAGGGAGAGATATTTTGAACTATTTAATCAATATTTTATCAAAAATTGCAATAATAATCTTATTTTATTTTGCCTGGCAAAATATTGAGGGAATTAGCAATATAAATCAAAATCTGATATATTTCTATCTAATTATGGTTATCCTCACCTTATTTGTTGATAAATTTTTCTTCAAAGGAAAAAAGACTGAGCATAAAAAAACTCACAGGCCTTTAAGTACAATTATTTCAATAAGTTGGTTTAGTGCACTTATTGTTCCTCTAATAGAATATCCATATCTTTTAAGAAGCCATAATTATATCACTATCATTGGTATAATAACCGTATTTATTGGTGTTATTATCAGGGGATTAAGTATTAGATACTTAGGGCAATATTTTTCTCGTGATATAGAGACCTGGTCTGAACATAATCTTATAGATGATGGTTTATACAATTTTATTAGACACCCTGCTTACCTGGGTAATATGATTCAGATTATAGGTTTCCCCTTGATTTTAAATGCATATTATTCTTTAATTCTTTCTGCTATAGTGATTATATGTTTTTTAAAAAGAATTGAATTAGAAGAGGGGTTCTTGGAAGCGAATTTAGAAGGATATGCCGAGTATGAAAAAAAGTCCTATCGGCTAATACCATTTGTTTGGTAGTTTAAAAAGGAGATGATGTGATTGAAAAAAATCACACTGATTGTTCTTAAATTAATGGCAATATATTTTTTTATAGCCTTTATAAAAACCGACCTATTTTCAGGTACATACTTAGTAATGAGTGATCAAATTTCTCTGGTTACCAAAATTGGCTACATATTATCTAAGCTATTGTTTTTATCGATACTTTATCTTCTCTGGTTTAAATCAGCCCAGATCGCAAGTTTAATCAACAGGAGTTTAAACATTGAAAATCTCTTAGATAAGGAAATAGATTACAGAAATCTTTTCCAGATTCTAATTGCTTTGACCGGTATAATAATTTTAGTAAAGGCAGCACCTGATTTTATAAAATATATATTAGAAAGTTCATCTTCAAATAATTATACCATTAAAAAAGAATTACCAAATATTGTTTCTAGAGTTTTGGAATTAGGATTAGGTGGTTTCCTATTTTTAAGAGCTGCTAACTTAACAAAATATACTTTTGATAATATATTAAATAATTTTTAGAAGGGAATCAAAAATGGACTATGTATTTAAACCTATGAAAATAACACAGGCCAGAGTTATTAACAAATGGAAATACCAGGGTGTAGTTAAAGAAATCTATATGGACCCGTATTTTGAAAGCTTTGAAAAAGGTGATATTGTATTAGAAGGTCCAGGTGGGTGTGAAGGATTTGCTGTCTATCATAAGAATGAAATAACTGGACTTTTTGAATATTATACTACTGATAACATTATGGAAATAGGTTTGGCCCTAAATCCAAAATTTGTGGGAAAAGGATTAGGACTTGATTTTCTATTAGCCGGCCTGAAGTTTGGAATTAAAAATTACAATTATAAAAAGGAATTTATAAAACTTAATGTGGACAAAAATAATAAACCTGCGATCCGATTATATAAAAAGGCAGGTTTTGAGATATATAAAAAAAATGATGACAGCTATGATATGAAAATAGATACCAAAGATATCCTGAATAAGGAGTGAATACTAAATGCACAAGAACTTTTTTTGTTCCTGGAGTGGTGGTAAAGATTCTGCACTTGCACTCTTTAAAGCCATCCAAGCAGATTATATCCCTAAGAAATTATTAAATATACTTAACGAGAAGGGAGAAAAATCGAGGTCACATAATTTGTCTCTTTCTGTCTTAGAAGCTCAGGCAGGCTCTCTAAACATCTCTTTAGAAACTAGAAGAGCAAGCTGGGAGGACTATGAAGATATATTTATTGATGCTTTAAAAGAATTTAATGAAGAAGGAATTAAAACCGGGGTTTTTGGCGATATAGACCTAGAAGGACACCGAGAATGGGAAGAAAAGGTCTGTAATGAAGCTGGTCTAGAAGCATACCTACCCCTCTGGCAAAAAAAGCGCGAAGTTCTTTTAAATGAATTTATAGAAGAAGGCTTTAAGAGCATGATAATTGTGGTTAATGAAGAATACCTTGATAAAAAATATCTCGGGAAAATTATTGATAAAAAATTAATAAATGAATTTAATGAAATAGGTATCGATCCCTCAGGAGAAAATGGAGAATATCACACGGTTGTGCTAGATGGTCCGCTTTTTAGTAAAATGTTAAAAGTAAATAAACAGGGTCATCTGTATAATGATGGTTATTGGTTTCAAGAATTCGAATTAATGAATTCTTAATATACAGGTAACCATTAATTAATTTCTAGATAATAAGATTAGAATAGTTAAATTTTTTAAAGATGATTTAACTGAGGACGGTGGTGGAAATAACAGTGGAAAATTATAGGAAGCATGGTGAGAAACCATATGAAATCATAACCCTACACGGTGGACCGGGGGCTTTAGGAGAATTAAAACCCCTTTCTAAAAAATTAGGCGGTGAGTTTGGGGTAATAGAGTATTTACAAACAGAAGAAAGTATTGAACTTTTGTTAAAAGATATCAAAAAAATAATAATAGAAAATACCCGGTCATCGGTTAAAGTTTTAGGCTTCTCCTGGGGAGCCTGGCTGGGAGTATTTTTTGCAGATAAATATCCGGAATTGGTCGAAAGTTTAATCTTAATTAGCAGTGGTCCCTTTGAAGATAAATACAATAAAAATATTCAAAAGAAGCGGTTTGAAAGGATGGATGAAAAAGAGAAAAAACTCTTCAAGGAAGTAGATCAAAAATTTCGCAAAGATAAGAACGTTAAATTAAAAACCTTAAATGAATTTATTGAACTGATGCATAAGGTAGATTCATATCAGTATATGGAAATCAACAATTATGCCACTAATTTTCAGATTGATTTATATAAAAAAATTTGGAGTGAAGCAGCTCAGATGCGTAAAAATAACCGCTTAATTAAATCACTTTCAGAAATCGGTTGTCCGATTAAAGTAATACATGGTGATTATGATCCACATCCTTATCAGGGGGTTAAAGATCCTCTTGATAAATTACAAAAAGATTACCAGTTTAAATTATTAAAAAACTGTGGACATACTCCCTGGAAAGAAAAGAAGGCTGAAGATGAGTTTTACAATACTCTCTTTAATTTTTTGGAATAAAAATGTTTATAGGTGTTGTTTGACATCTTCCCCGTCCATTTCTATTGTCACAAACGAGGATTCCTTAAAGGAACTTGCACCGAAACTCTCTTGTGTACTACGCAATGATAGTTTCGGTATTAAGCCATCGAGGCCGTCTTTACGCAGACTTGAAGGTTGTTTCTATCAGCCCGATTAAGACTTTAAGCAGTTTGACGGATGTTTTCTAGATTTTCCATAACTATAGTGCCAACTTCCTCTTGCACAGCAAGATTAATAAGTTGACGAGAAAATTTATGGTTTAAAGCAGTCATCCATTTTTGCTCTTTGTCATTAATCTTTTTAGCTTGACCTGCTTTCTTTTTAAAGAACGATATTTTTTACGAATAAAACCTGCTTGATTACCGTTATGAAACTCGCGGTTGATCTCTTTACCAGCGGGGATTAATGTTAAAAGGAATTAAAATCTGCTTAGAAAAAGACTACAATAACCAAAATAATTAATAAAAAGAAGGTGATATAATGGTTAAGGGATATGTACAGGTCTATACCGGTGATGGTAAGGGTAAGACCACTGCCTCACTGGGACTCGCTTTAAGAGCAGTTTGTGCTGGTAAGAAAGTATATATGGGACAGTTTGTAAAAGACATGAAATATAATGAAGCTAAAGCCGGCAATTATTTACCCGGTTTTAAAATTGAACAGTTCGGTGAGGGTTGTTTTTTTGATAGGGAACCTTCCAAAAAAGATATAGAAGCAGCTGAAAAAGGGTTAGATAAAATTGAAGGTATCTTAAAAGAGGGCAAGTATGATATAGTAATACTAGATGAAATTAATATAGCCGTGTATTATAATCTGCTATCTCCTACTAAGGTTGTGGAAGTAATCGAGCATAGAGAAACAGGTGTAGAAATAGTATTAACAGGCCGGTACGCTTCTGATATAATAATAGAAAATGCAGATCTTGTTACAGAAATGAAAGAGATTAAACATTATTATTCAAATGATGTAAAAGCGAGAAACGGTATCGAAAGATAACCGAAATTAATCGAGGTTGTGATTTTATTGAAATTAGCAGTTTTTGATTTTAATGGGACTATTTTTCCCAAAGAAACCATACCTTTTTTGATAAAATGCTGGAAAAAATTCAATTATTCGAAATATAGATTATACAAATTATATATTTTGCTTTTTCCCTTAATTATCAAATACAGATATTCCTTTTTAACTAAAATGGATAGGGAAGAGTTGAAAATTAAGTTCATGGAAAGGTTTGCGACAATGTTTAAAGGGATGTCTCGGAGTGAAATAGAGAGATACTTTCTTAAAGTCGAAAAAGAGGCCCGTCAGTACTATAATTTAAAAGTTTTAGCCGCTCTGGAAGAATTTAAAAATGGTAACTATGAAACAGTATTATTATCAGGTGCCTTTGTAGAATTATTAGAGATAGTTGGCAGCCGCTTAGATTTTGATAAAATAATCGGTAGTACAATCCTTAAAAGTAGAAAACAGGGAGTTAATGAAAGATCAGTCTTGAGTGGTTCTCGGAAATTAAAAGTACTGAAGAAAAACTATAAATCCAAAGATGTTGACTGGGAAAACTCACATGCTTTTGCAGATAGTATTGATGACCTTGAACTTTTAAAAGAAGTAGGTAACCCGGTAGCAGTAAAACCAGACCAAAAATTATTAGAATATACAGAGAATAATGAGTGGGATATAATCCGTTAAACAGGGAGTTGTTCTAGAAGATGCATTATGTATATATAGTAGAATGTGCAGATGGCACCTATTATACAGGTTATACAAACAATTTAAATAGAAGGATTGAAGAACATAACCGGGGAGAAGGAGCTAAATATACGAAAGGGCGGAGACCTGTCGAACTGGTCTATTCAAAAAAATTCAATTCCAAGAGTAAAGCAATGAAAAGAGAATATAAGATAAAACAAATAAGCCGCCAGAAGAAGAGTGAGCTAATCAACGAAAAATAAAACAAAAATAAAAACAGGTTATTTAGATTTGTTCTTGAAATAAAAGATTAAGAATTATAAAAAAATAATATTATGGGGTTCTTCGAGTTATAAATACCTAAGGAGACTTTCTATGGTTTTATAGCCGACAGGGTTTAAAAGGAAAACTTTTAATCCTCCCGTTTTGGAAAGGAGACCAGCTTATTAACCGGTGTCTCTTAACTGACAGCGGTTTTTTATTTGCTCCTTTCTTTAAGAAATATTAACTGAAAGGGGATTAATTTATGCGGAAATATTTATCCTATAGTATAATTTTACTTTTATTAATTTTTCTTACTATTAATTTCAATTCGAACTTGCAGGCACAGGCTATAAGTGGCGAGTTAACAATTTTTCACGCCGGCTCATTAAGCATACCCTTTAAAGAAATGGAGAAGGTTTTTGAAGAGAAATATCCTAGGGTAGATGTCAAAAGGGAAGCAGATGGTAGCCGGACTACGGTCCGAAAAGTTACAGATTTAGAACGGAAAGCAGACCTAGTAGCTTCCGCTGATTATACTGTGATTGAGGAGTTAATGATACCTGAGTATACAGATTGGTATATAAGCTTTGCTACAAATGAAATGGTAATTATGTATACTCCTTATTCGAAATATAAAGAAGAAATAAATAGTGATAACTGGTATAATATCTTGCTGAAGGAAGATGTTGAATACGGTCACAGTGATCCTAATGCCGATCCCTGTGGGTATAGAAGCCAATTGGTTTGGAAGTTGGCAGAGAATTTCTATAATAAAGAAAACCTACATAACGATTTAGACAAAGGATGTCCTCCAAATAATGTAAGATCAAAAGAAACTGACCTTATTGCACTTTTAGAATCAGGTTCACTAGACTATATCTTTATTTACCGTTCAGTGGCAGAACAGCATGAGATGCCCTTTGTTATATTACCGGATCGAATAAATTTAAAGACAAATAAATATAGTGATTATTATAAAAAGGCTGAATTTGAGGTAAATGGTAAAAAGCCGGGAGAAAAAATAACAAAAGTAGGACAACCGATGGTTTACGGTATTACAATTCCAAATAATTCACCAAATAAGGAAGCTGCTCAACAGTTCGTAGAATTTGTAGTCAGTAAAGAAGGGCAAAAGATTTTATCTGATAACGGTCAACCCCCGCTTAAACCGGTAGTTACTAACAAGATAAACAGTTTACCGGAAAGTCTAAAGTCTCAAGTTAAAGGAGAATAAACATGGTAAAAAATTCATGGTTTAAGTTCGTAATGTCGATCTTAGCAGCCATTTTGCTTTTCTTTATTTTGGCTCCGATCTTAAAACTAGTTTTGGGAACAGAGTATAAGGTGATGGTCGAGACAGTTCAGGATCAGGAAATAATGTCCTCAATCCTGTTAACCTTTTATGCATCGCTGGCTGCCACCGTTTTATCCATAATAACAGGAATACCTCTGGCCTATCTACTAGCTAGAGTTGACTTTTTCGGTAAATCAGTAGTGGAGGGTTTAATTAATTTACCAATTATTATTCCTCATACGGCAGCCGGGATTGCCCTACTTACAGTCTTTGGTAATAGATTTTTTGTAGGTAGACTTTTTAATATGTTAGGTATCAATTTTGTGGGATCATTTTACGGGATCGTAATTGCCATGATGTTTGTAAGCATGCCCTTTTTAGTAAATGAAGCCAAAGAAGGTTTTAAATCAATCGATGTAAGGTATGAAAAAGTTGCCCGGAGTTTAGGTTATTCTCCCTATAAAACCTTTATGAAAGTTTCTATTCCCATCAATCTCAACCATATTATTTCAGGATCTTTACTGATGTGGGCAAGGGGGCTTTCAGAGTTTGGAGCCGTTGTTATTTTGGCTTATCACCCCATGACAGCACCGATTTTAATCTATGAAAGATTTACTTCTTATGGGTTGAAATATGCTACACCAGTTGCTGCTATCATGGTCTTAATAAGTATATCAATCTTTACTGTAATAAGTATCATAAACAACAAAAAAAATGGAGTAAATAGGAGTAAAATAAATGATTAAATTAGAAAATATTTCTAAAAAAATAGGAGACTTTCAGATCAACAATTTCAGTTTAAATATCAACGAACAGGAATATTTTGTAATTTTGGGGCCTACTGGTACAGGTAAGACAATAATCCTGGAACTGATTGCTGGTTTACAAAATGTAGACCGGGGGCGTATATATTTAAATAACCGAGATATTACAGATCTAGATTCAGAAAATAGAGATGTTGGAATGGTGTATCAGGATCATATGCTTTTTCCCCATCTAAATGTAAGAGAAAATATTAGTTTTGGGCTTAAAGCAAGAGATAACAATTCCCCTAAAAAGATAGAGCGACTTGTCACAGAAGTAACCGAACTATTTTCAATAGAAAATTTACTGAATCGTAATGTAGAAACATTAAGTGGTGGAGAGAAACAAAGGGTTAACCTGGCAAGAGCTATTATCATCAAACCCGATATCCTATTATTTGATGAACCACTTAGTGCCCTTGATCCTAATACCAAAGATAAACTCCAGCAGGAATTAAAAAAGATTCATGATGTTTATGGGACAACAACGATTCATGTAACCCATGATTTTAACGAAGCCGTCAATCTAGCAGATCGGATCGCAATTATAAAAGACGGAGATATAGTACAGATCGGCAGACCCCGTGAAGTTTTTAACCAACCCAGGAATAATTTTGTAGCTGAATTTGGAGGCAATAAAAATATATATAAGGGTATAATAAAAACAAAAAATGGTTATGAAACCATAAAAATAAATGAAGAGCTTTCTTTTGATATAATTACAGAGCGAGAGGGAGAAGCCAATATAACAATTAGACCTGAAAATATAATAGTTTCAAAGGAACCGCTAGAAAGTAGTGCCCGAAATGTTAAAAAAGGAAAAGTAGTAGATATTTTTGACAGGCTTTCTTATATTGAATTGATTATCGATATCGGAGTAATTATTTCGGTCCATATCACTAACGAGTCACTTCAATCACTTGATATCAAAACTGGTGATCAAATTTATACTGTATTTAAAGCATCATCAGTTCACGTATTTTAGGAGGAATTAAATTGAGAAATTTTTTAGACTTAAAAACGGCAAAGGAATTTTGGACAACTGTTAAAGAACAAATAGAGTTAAGAAATTTAAAAAAAGAAATGGTAAATTTTGAAAATAGTATAAACCGGGTATTAGCAGATGAGATCATCGCTTCAGTAAACCTGCCTTCTTTTAATCGTTCTACAGTAGATGGTTATGCGGTTCGTTCACGGGACATCCAGGGCGTTTCTGAATCCCTACCTGCCTATCTTGATTTGATCGGTGAAGTGGTAATGGGTAAAGTAACAAAGTTGTTAGTTCAAGAAGGTGAAGCTGTTTATATACCAACCGGTGGAATGCTTCCAGAAGGTGCCGACTGCGTAGTTATGGTTGAACATACTGAAAAAATATCTGAGAAATTGGTAGAATGCCATAGCTCGGTCGGGGTAGGGGAGAACATTATAAAAAAAGGTGAAGAAATTGAAAAAGGAGAACTAATTTTTAATCAAGGACACAGGATTAAGCCGAGAGATATGGGAGCTCTGGCGGGTTTAGGTTATACAAATGTTAAAGTAAATGAAAAACCCAAAATTATAATTATTTCTACAGGAGATGAACTAATTCCTCCGGGAAAAAAGTTAAAATTCGGCCAGATCAGAGATATAAACACACATACGATTAGTTCTCTGCTGAAAGAAACTGGAGTCGAAGTAATTAAAGCGGGTATTATTGAAGATACCTATTCAAAATTAAAGCAGAGTATTAAGGATCATCTAGATGCTGATTTGATCCTGGTCTCAGGGGGTAGTTCGGCCGGGATAAAGGATATCACGGTAGATGTGATTGATAAACTAGGGAAACCAGGGGTATTGATCCACGGACTGAAGGTTAAACCTGGTAAACCAACAATATTGGGTCAGATCGATAAGACTCCAATTATGGGACTACCCGGTCATCCCGGTTCTGCCTGGATGATAACTAATAAATTTGTAAAACCTTTTGTAAAAATAATTGGTGGAGAGTATGATGTCAATGAGATAGAAAATGAGATTAAGAAAGACTTAATTAAACAGTCAGGGGTATTAAACCGTAATCTGTCCTCAAAGCGCGGAAGGGAAGAAACAGTTCCGGTTAAAATAATAGAAAAAGACGGCAAGATTTATGCGGATCCAATTTTGGGTAAGTCGAGTTTCATGAGAATCTTTATAGAATCAAAGGGATATATCGAGATAGAGAGTGAAAATGAAGGACTAAAAAAAGGAACTGATGTTGAGATAATATACTTCAATTAGAAAGAGGTTTTAATAATGGAACGAAATATATATTTAAAAAAAGCTTCCTTAAAAAAAGCACAAAAATTATTACTAGATCGTTTTGAAGATTATGGGTTGAAAACTGAAAATATCAAAACTAAAAACTCTCAAAACAGAGTAACTGCGGAAGCAATCTATGCCCAAAGATCTGCACCGGATTTTTATGCTTCTGCGATGGACGGGGTGGCTGTAAAAGCAGGTAAGACAGATTATGCCAGTGAACGAGAACCTGTCATTCTAAAAAAAGGAAGAGACTTTGTATACGTAGATACCGGTGATTCTATCCCAAATAGGTTCAATGCAGTAATTAAGATCGAAGAAACCGAGAAAATATCGGAAGAAAAAATTGAAATAATAAAGAGTGTGCCGGTCTGGCATAACATCAGAAGTATTGGCGAAAGTGTAATTCAAAAACAATTAATTATTCCAGTCAATACTGAAATAGGAGTATATGATATAGGAGCATTGCTGGAAGCTGGTGTTACAGAGCTTAAGGTATATAAAAAACCAAGGGTTGGAATAATACCGACCGGAAGTGAATTAGTGAACCCGGAATGTGATATCAAAAAAGGTCAACTTGTTGATTTTAATTCCACAATGCTTGAATTATTAGCAAAAAATTGGGGTGGTCGGGTAATAAATTATGGAATAGTAAAAGATAATTATGAGAAAATCAAAGAGAATATTCTTAAAGCAAATAAAAATAATGATCTGACCATTATAATAGCTGGTTCTTCGGCCGGCCGGGAAGATTTCACGTTAAGTATTCTCCAAAAATTGGGTGAAGTCCTTGTACACGGAATAGAAATAATGCCGGGGAAACCGCTCATTATAGCTGAAGCCAACGGCAAACCTGTGTTAGGAATTCCGGGTTACCCTTTATCAGCATTATTGGATTTCAACCTTTTTGTAAAACTCCTGATAAAAAGTATGTATGGACTTGAATATGAACTTCCAACTAAACTTAAGGCTAAGGTAAAGAAAAAAATACCTTCTACAGCTGGCTTAAAAGAATTTGTCAGAGTTAATCTAACAGAAGTTGAGGAAGAACTGGTAGCAGTGCCTCAAAAAAGAGGGTCGGCTTCTATGCATTCTCTAATAAATGCTGATGGTGTAATCCCGATTAAAGAAAGTAAGGAAGGTATTTTTTCAGGGGACTTTACGGAGGTCTATATTCTAAAAGCAAGAAATAAGATCAAAAATAACTTGATGATGGTCGGTAGCCATGATCTATCAATTGATAAACTAATCAATCAGGTTAAGAAAAACAAGGAAAATTTTGAATTAAATATACAAGCTGTGGGTAGTTTATCAGGTCTAGTTTCTTTAAAAAGGGGTGAATGCCATCTGGCAGGTGCCCACCTATTAAAACCTGAGACAGGGGAATACAATATTTCATATATTAATGATTTATTTAAAAATGAAAAAATGGCTTTAATAAATTTAGTTCAGCGAGAACAGGGATTAATTGTTAAAAAGAATAATCCTAAAAATATAAAAAGTATAAAAGATTTAATTAATGGAAACGTTAAATTTATTAACCGCCAGCGTGGATCAGGTACAAGAGTATTACTTGATTACTTGCTAAAAAACAATAATATTGATAAAACTAGTATTAAAGGATATGAAAGAGAAGAATTAACCCATATGGGGGCAGCCGTTCAAGTTGCGGAAGGGACAGCAGACGCTGCTTTAGGAATTAGGGCAGCTGCTTCAGCTGTTGATCTTGGATTTGTACCGATAAAAAACGAGAAGTATGATATAATATTAAAAGAGAAAACTTTAAATGATACCCGTATTGAAAGACTGATTAAAATTATTAAATCTAAATCATTCAAAAAGGCTGTTAATGATCTTAAAGGTTATGATTTAAAGGACAGTGGCGAGATAAATTTAATAGAATGACTTTATTTAAGGAGAGATAGAGATGATTAATACAGCAGTATTAACAATAAGTGATAAAGGTTCTGAGGGAAAAAGAGAGGATAAAAGCGGTCCTGTAATTATAGAAATATTACCGCAGATTAATGCAGAGAAAAAATACTATAAAATTATTCCTGATGAAATAATCAAAATAAAAAAAGAATTAATTAAACTGTCAGACCGGGATGATATCGACCTAATCCTGACAACCGGTGGTACGGGATTTGCCCCCCGAGATGTAACTCCGGAAGCAACTTCGAAAGTGATGGAAAAAGATGCCCCGGGAATAGCTGAGTTAATGAGGTTGGAATCTATTAAGATAACAGAAAAAGCCGCTCTATCAAGAGCTAAATCGGTAATTAGAAATGATACATTAATTATAAATTTACCGGGCAGTCCTAAAGCAGTTAAAGAATGCCTGGAGGCAATTACAAGTGTAATACCTCACGGGATAGATATTTTAAAGGGTAATGTTACAGAACATAATTAAAATTTTAATTATGCTCCTTTAATGATTTGATAGATATTATAAAATGCATAATAGTTATTTTAATATATGATACCACCTATAATTTAAGAATTTAAAAATTATAACGATATAAGATATGTACGCTTTATTATTAAGAAGAGAATATGAAATTTATAGGAATTATTTAATAAAGTAAGCGCTATAGAAAAAGAGATCAACAATTAAGAATTAAAATATCAGAACAAATATAAAGATTGATAATTAATGAGGTTAGGACCTGTTGAGAATATTAAACCGGAGATGAAATTGCTTAATACAATAATAATATTCTCTTGAACATAGGAGTTAAAAAACTTCACAAATATAAAAACAAACTAAAAAAAATGGAATTAATTTTGTATATGTTGAAGATAATTATTCGACTGAAATTAAGGTGGATTATATTATAAAAAGCGAGTTAAGGGAGAAAGGTCAGAAGTAAATAAGAAGTTTTATGGGTAATATCAAAGAAACAGTTTCTGATATAGTTGATGATATATTGAATAATACTGATAATATTATAGTTAACATGATGGATATAAAGAACTTTGCTGACTATACTTATGAGCATTTGGTAAATGTTGTTGTTTATTCAATAATACTGGGGAAGTCTGTAAATTATAATATAAGAGATCTAAATAAATTAGGGTTTGGAGCAATTCTGCATGATTTTGCCAAAATAGTAGCGATTACAGATGTTTACGAGGCCGTGCCTATCGTCAGAGATAGCCTGTACATGAAGCTATCAGCTATATAATAAGTAATTCTGATCTAAAGTTCGAAACTTTTTGTCAAAAAATTTGTCAAGAATTTAGCGATCTATTACAATGGTACTATGGTAAAGTTAAGTAACGGACAGAAGGCAATAGTGAAAAACAAAACTCTAATTACCCTACCCGGCCTATCTTAAGAATAGTCGAAGATGCAGATGGGAAAGAAATGGTGGGAACACGGGATTTACTAGACGATCTTAATATTGTTATCGATAAAGTATATTAATGGATTAAAATATAAGTGGGGTGAAAAATTGGTGCCAAAGAAAATAGAAAAAATGAAAGATTTTTTTGATAAAAGAGCCGATAATTATGATGATCATATGAAGTCCAATATTAAAGACTTTAATAGGTTTTACAGTAATATTGCTACTGAGATTAAAGACACCAATCGGGTGATAAATATATTGGATATTGGCTGTGGTACTGGCCTCGAATTGAAATATATTTTCCAAAAAACTCCCCATGCAAAAATAATATGTCTTGATTTGTCTGAACAAATGCTTAATAGATTAAAAGAAAAATATAGTTTCAAAAATGAACAAATCGAACTTAAAGTAGGATCTTACCTGGAAGATTCATTTGAAGAAAACAAGTATGATTATATTGTGTCAGCAATGACACTACATCACCTCAGATATAATAAAAAGCTTGCATTATATAAAAAAATCTATAAAGCCTTAAAAAGTAACGGGATATATATCGAAGGAGATTATATTGTCGATGAAGCAAAAGAGAAAAAGATATTAAATGCGACAGCAGAAAAAGAGGATATTAAAATAAATGGTAACTACCATATAGATCTTCCTTTTTCAATTAATACTCAGAAACAAATCTTAGCCGAAAGTGGTTTTAGTAAATTCAATTTGATTTACGAACAAGATGAGGCAGCGGTTTATTCTGTTTTCAAATAAGTAAATTAGCTGGAGGTATATACCAATGGAAAAATCAGTACTCAAAGACAAATTAAAAAAAGTTGTCGAAAATGAATATGAGATATCAGATAATATTGATTATGAATATTTAACAAATAAGATGTTAGATAATATTGGGGCTTTAGATCCTGAATTGAGAGATGACCTCATATATATGGTTTTGGCGAACTGGATTATGGATGATGTTTATGATGAACAAGAATTAAAACAGATCTTAAATATCTGTCTTGATGATAATCATCTCTATTATAAAATAGGGCAGACAGAAGGTGATTCTGTTTTTACAAGAGCCTTTTCAGCTTTAATTTTGGCTATACTATTTCATAAGGATAATAAAAAAGATTATCTGGAACAGCTAGAGTTTCAGGCAGCTGCCTCTGAAGTATTTAAATATTTTAGAGAGGAAAAAGATTTAAGGGGTTATGTAAAAAAGGAAGGTTGGGCTCATGCTGCTGCTCATGGTGCAGATGTCTTAGCAGAAATTGCCCGAAGTAAAAAAGCGAATAGAAATCTACTCCAGAAACTATTAAAGTCTGTTATTAGCAAAATACATATTGAAAACTATATTTATTTCAACGGGGAAGACGAAAGAATTGCGAGCGCGGTAAAAAATGCACTGAAAAACCCCGATTTAGATGATGAATCTATAAATAAATGGTTTAGAGAACTTACTGGTTTTGAAAAAATTAAAGATCGTAATAAATATGATATCCTTATCTTCAACATTAAAAACCTATTAAAAAGCCTCTACTTTGAAATAATATCCGATCAAGATGTAGATGATAGGTATTTAATTTTAATTACTGATTCCTTAAAAGAATTAGACCAAAAAAGATTTTAGAGATTGAGTGGTAATCTAAATGGACAAAAGAAAAATTCTTGTTAAAACTATAATAAAAAAGGGAAAGTAAAATTCAAAAATGAAAAATACAAACTAGAAAAAGTATTTAATGATATTATGGTAGGAATTCATCATATTGGTAGTACTGCTATTCCCGGTATTAAAGCCAAGCCGGTTATTGATATTATGGTAGTGGTTGAAGATATTAATAAAGTAGATAGTTATAATGACAAAATGAGAGCTTTTGGTTATAAACCAAAGGGTGAGTTTGGCATTGTAAACCGCCGTTTTTTCCAGAAAGGTGGAAATAATAGAACATATTATGTTCATATCTTTCAACAAGGAGATAAAGAAATCAAAAGACATCTAAACTTCCGTGATTATATGAAAACCCACCCCAAGCAAGCCCAAAGATATTCTCAACTAAAAGAAACTCTTGCCGATAAAGATCCTCATGATATTAATAAATACAATGAAGGGAAAAATGACATTATTGTCGAAATAGATAGTAATTGGGTAATAAAGGATGAGAAAATATTACCCTTTGATCAAAAAGCGATTAATCTAAAATATGAGAAAATATTAAGTAAAATATATAATGGGCTTCAATAATCTTTTTTTCGAGGAGGTAAATAAATGTCAGAATTTAAACAGATTGTAGTACTGGACAATGAAATTGAGGCAAATATTATGGAAGATATTTTAAAAGAGAGGGAGATACCCCACTTGATCAAATCTTATCATGTACCTGGGTATGATGGTGTGTTCCAATTTCACATGGGGTGGGGACATGTAGAATCAGAAGAAGAATATAGGGAACAAATTTTAGAGATATACAATGATATTAAAAAGGAAACTGAAATAAAGAAAAGCGATTTAGAAGATGTTGATGAAGATTAAAAAGCTTAGTTTAGAAAGGATGGAGCTAGATGAAAAGGATCGGGAGATTATCAAAAAAAAGAGCCCAAAGAGCAGGTCAACCGCCTGGATTCATATCACATAATAATGAAAAAACAAAGGGAAAAGTAAAGATAAGTTATATTGATTATGATAAAGATAATTATACAGAAAATGAAATAGAAAATATTGAAGAATGTTATAAATTCAAAAACACCGATACGATTACCTGGATTAATATAGAAGGATTATCAGATATAGATATTATAACTGAACTAAGTTCAGAATATAATATTCATCCCCTTGTTCAAGAAGACATCTTGCACCCTCATCAGAGATCTAAAGTGGAAGATCATGAGAACCTTATCTATATAGTAGTTAAGATGTTAAACTATAATGAAGTTAAAGAGGAAGTTGAAGCTGAACAGCTCAGCATAGTTTTAGGTGATAGTTTTGTAATAACCTTTCAAGAAAAACCTGGCGATGTATTCGATCCAATTCGACATCGGTTGAAAAACAAAAAGGGTAAAATCAGAAGTATGAAAACGGATTACCTAGCCTATGCATTGATCGATGTAATAGTAGATAATTATTTCATTATTCTTGAAAAAATTAGTGATAGAATAGA
This sequence comes from Halanaerobiales bacterium, assembly GCA_046482435.1. GTDB lineage: Bacteria > Bacillota > Halanaerobiia > Halanaerobiales > M55B127 > M55B127. The sequence goes on along the minus strand of JAWOEZ010000060.1, from coordinate 31,212 downwards.
GAAAATTGAAGAAGAACTTGTAAAAGAACCTTCAGAAAATACACTCCATTCTCTTTACGAATTGAAAAATGAAATGATCTTTTTAAGAAAATCAGTCTGGCCGTTAAGAGAAGTCGTGAATAAACTAGAAAAAGATGACAATGAATTTATGGGTCAGATCGTAAAACTATATTTGCGGGATTTATATGACCATACTGTTCAGGTCATCGAAACAGTAGAAACCTTACGAGATATACTGGGCAGTATGCTTGATATCTATTTATCGAGTATAAGTAATAGGATGAATGAGGTAATGAAAGTGTTAACAATTATAGCAACAATATTTATTCCTCTAACCTTTATTGCTGGTGTTTACGGTATGAACTTTGCATATATGCCGGAACTTAGCTTGAGAAATGGCTATTTTATAGTTTTAATAGTTATGTTGTTAATAGCGTTATATATGGTCTATTTTTTCAAAAAAAAGAAATGGTTTTAACCCCCAATCTTATTAAAAGGTTGGGTTTTTTCTTTATACATACCAAATTTAATATGTTTTTAATTTTACAATAATGAAATATAAAGATTTATCCCTTAGGATAATATTATTAATTCCTCTCATAATTTCACATATTTATGTGATATTTATTTGTAATTTGTAAAATAAAGTTTAATTAAGAGAATAGCGGGAGGTAAAGATGATGAAAAAGAGGTTTACCCTTTTACCATTGATTTTAATAACAGTATTATTTTTTTCCCCAACATTATTGGCAGAAAGTATTGAGTTAAATTTAGAAGAAGCGTATCAGATCACATTAGAAGACAATATATCTTTAAAAATTGCTCAAAAAGATCTCGAAAATAAGGAGATTCAGTATCAAAAGAGTAAGGCAGAAAATTTGCTAAATCAATCAAACTATAGTGAACTACAGGCCGAATATAACTTAGCTACAGCTAAGAAAAGTTATATAAATACAGCAAACAATCTGCTGCAGGAAACATTACAGCAGTATACGGATATATTATTAAAAGATAAGGATATTGAAACATTGAATAAACAGATTATCTTAAATGAAAACCTTCTAAGTGAAGTTAAAGCACAGTATGAAGTTGGTGAAAAAAGCCAATTAGATATTTTAGAGCAAGAGATAGAATTAAATGATCTTATTCAGCAGCGGGAACAACTCAAAAACGAGTATGAACAGTTAAAAACGGAATTCAAGCTAAAACTAGGTATCGATAAAGATCTAGACCTACAACTTATAGAACTAACTGAACCTAAATATCTCAATTTAGAAGAAAAAGAAATTTACGAGAGGGCTTTCAATAATAGCTGGAAACTAAAAATAAATAGACTAAACCTTGAATTAACAGAAACCGACCAAAAGAAAAAAGAAGTGGTTTCTTCTTCAGAAATGGATAAAGATGTTTCTGATAATAAAGTAAAAATAGCGGAACTTGAATTAGACCAACAAAAACAGGATATAGGGAACAAAGCAAGAGAATTATCCAATCAAATAAGTAATATTAGAAATAATATTAAACTTCATAAAGACAAGATACAAAGTGCTCGTGAGACCTATGAAATATTAGAAGAACAGAACAAATCTGGTCTAATAACAGATAACGAACTTTACGAAGGAGAAATATCTCTATTACAGTCTGAATATCAGCTGTATAATTCTTATATGCAGTACTATATCCAAGCTCAAGGAATTAAACAGTTTATGAATCCGGGAGCGGGTGTGTTAGTAGATGAAGAATAAAAGATATATGATTATATTATCAATTACAATACTAACCCTAATATTCTCAGCGACAAGTATCCAGGCTGCTGAATACAACTTAAAAGGGTTAATAAAAGAAGGTTTAAACAATAATTTAGATATAAAACAACTGGCAAACGATATTGAAACCATAAAAAGAGATATTGAATTGAGTAAATCCCGCAGTGATTGGCAGGCAGATTTGAATTTAAATAAGGTTTTAATAGAAGAAGATGCTATTGAAGTTGGCAAGGATAATGACAAGATAAATATCTCTATTAACAAAAAAACATCTGAGGATAATATTAGTCTTAATCCAACTGCTTCTTATGATTTTGATGGTTCTGAAGTTATATATGGTTTAAATATTAAGATGAACGTTTATCCAGACTTACCTTCCGAGAATATAAATAGTTTAATAAGCTTGAATAATCAATTGAATCAGAAAAAGAAGGAACTAAATACTAAAAAAGCAGAATTAATAAAAGGTTGGATTGATAAATACTTGCAGTTGGTTAGACTAGAAGAGGATCTCAATATTTTAGAAGAAAGATTGGAACTTGCTGAAACTAATTATGCTGAGTTAAAAGAAAAGGCTGAAATCGATGAAGCTGGGCAGCCGGAATTATTAGAGGGAGAAGCAGACCTGAAAGATGCGGAATATAATTTAAAGGAAGTAGAACAGCAGTACTCTCAATTAAAAAATTCTCTTTTGAACAGCCTTCAGATAGATAAGAGTTCCGATATAATTTTGGATACCGAAGTTAAAACATTAGCTAGTTTGAAAGAAAAAACCCAAAATATAGATCTGGATGAATTAAATAAAGAACAATTAATAGATAATATAGTGAAGACGAGCAGTAAATTCACTGCTAATATTAACCAGAAAAGTTTTCTAAAAAAGGAACTTAACTGGCTACAGAAAGAGGACTCTCCTCAAGTAAGTGTTGAGGGCAGTTATGATAGTCAAACCGACTTTTCTGCGAGCTTAAATATAAGTTATAATATATTTGACAGTGGTGTAAATGAACTAGAAATTGAAAATAAAAAACAGGAAATAGAAGATAACGAACTTGCCTTAACACAGCTTTACCAGGAAACGGAAGCAAATTTAGAGAATCTTATCGACCGTATAGAATTAGCTAAAATGGATCTAACAAGAAACGAACTACAGTATGATAAAGCTGTTGATGAAACAGATATAGCCTCCCGCCAATATCACAGTGGAGCTATAGAAGAAGCAGTTTTAATTAATAAAAAGTTGAACAAGAAGTCCGCACAGGTTAATTTAAAAAGAGCTAATGACGATTTATTTATAAATAACTTAGATTTATTAATTATGACAGAGCCTGCTGATGTTGTGGAGGAGGTCAATAACAGATGAAAAAGAAAATACTGTTAACAGCGCTTGTTATATTAGTAATTGCGGGTGGGTATTTTGGATATAACAATTATTATATAAGCAACATTGCTGATCAAAACCAACAAATAAATGAAAATAATACGATGGAAGTAACAACCGGAAGTATGAAAAAGACTATACCGGTAAGTGGCAATATATTTCCAATTGAAGAACATGGTTTATCCTTTTCTACACAGGGAACAGTTTCTTCTGTAAAGTTAGAAGAGGGTGAGACCATTTCAAAAGGTGATATATTGATAGAATTAAAAAATAATAAAGAAAAACTTGAGTTAGTAAGAGCAGAAAACAACTATGAAAATTTACAGATAAATGGTACTGAAAATGCTATAGAAGAAGCAAGGCTAAATTATGAAATTGCTGAAGAAAATTTGAAAGAGACACAATTGAAAGCCCCCTACTCTGGTGTTGTTACTGAATTGTTAGTGCAAAAAGGAGATTATATAAATAGCGGTCAAAAAGTGGCAACTTTAATTGACAACACTAATTACGAAGTTGATGCTAAGATTGATGAAAGTGAATTAGCTGATCTTGAAATTGGTCAAGATGTGGAGATTAGCATGGAGGCTTTGCCCGGGTTAGAACTAACAGGTCAGTTGACTGAAATCAGCTCTAAAGCTGAGAGCACCAGTGGGGTAGTAACAGTTCCGATAACGGTTTTAATTGATTCAGTTAATAACTCCTTTAAACCCGGGTTATCAGCTGACATGGATATAATAGTAAAAGTTGTGAATGATGAAATTATAATACCTGTAACTGCAATCGTTAATAGAGAAGGAAAAAAATTGGTACAGAAAGTTGTTGATGAGGAAACTGAAATGGTAGAAGTTGAGACCGGCTTAACAGACGGGCTGAGAATTGTTGTCCAGTCCGGTTTAAAGGCCGGTGAAGAAATAATAGCAAATAGTGCAGGTACAATTAATGCGTATGACGAAACCCTTCAAGATAGATCAAATACCTTCTCAGGACCTCCTTCGGGTGGTAACTAAAATGATAAAAGCAAAGGATATATCAAAAATATATAAAAATGGGAAAATAGAAGTCGAAGCGGTAAAAGGGGTTTCTTTTGAGATAGAAGAAGGAGAACTGGTTTCAATTATGGGCCCGTCGGGGTCAGGCAAATCAACTTTGATGCATATTCTTGGGTGTCTGGATAAAGCCACTTCTGGCTATTACAGTTTAAACAACCAGGATATTTCAAAAGCAAGTGAAAAAGAGCTTGCAGAAATCAGAAACCGAGATGTTGGTTTTATATTCCAACAGTTCAACCTGTTGGGGAGAACTACAGTTCTTCATAACGTAGAAATACCTTTAATATATAGTGGGGTGAGTAAAAAAGAAAGAATTGAGAGGGCAAAAGATCTTTTGATTAAAGTTGGTCTCGGCCATAGAATGGATCATTATCCGAATGAGATATCAGGTGGCCAGAAGCAGCGGGTTGCGGCTGCAAGGGCATTAGCAAATAACCCGGCCTTAATATTGGCAGATGAACCGACCGGTAACCTAGATACAAAAACAGGTGAGGAAATTATGGACCTCTTACAGAAATTAAATGATCAAGGGCACACTATCATATTAGTAACACATGAAGATAATATAGCGGCATATGCAGAACGTACCATTAAACTCGTAGATGGCCGGATTAAAAAGGATGTGCCCTCATGATATTTGAAACAATAAAAATTGCTTTACAAAGTCTTTATTCCAATAAATTAAGAACACTTTTATCTATGCTTGGTATCATCATTGGGGTTAGTGCAGTAATTGCTGTTGTTTCAATAGCATCGGGTTCCCAGTCTCAGATAACTTCACAGATTTCTGATCTGGGGTCAAACTTAATTAATATTAACCCGGGAGTAAGCAGTGGTTGGGGTGGAAGTATAAGTAGGTCATCTACTGATCTATTTACACTGGATTTAGGTCAGGAGATTGAAGAAAATAGTCCTCATGTAAAAAGGGTAGTACCCACTGCGAATGCTAGTGGACTGTTTATTAAAGGCAATAATAATTATCAAGCAAATGTAGTGGGTACTGAAGGAGATTATCAGTTGATAAATAAATATTATCCTGCCCAAGGAATATTTTTCACGGACTATGATGTAGAGAACAGTACCAATGTTATAGTATTAGGTGCAGATTTAATACCAGAATTATTCCCGAATTCTGATCCGATAGGTCAAAATATTAAGTACAATATTAATGATCGTACTCAGATTTTTAAGGTTATAGGAATTATGGAAAATAAAGGTCGAGGTATCACCGGAGATTTAAACGGCCAGGCTTATATTCCGATTACTACTTTTATGAATAAAATTAGTAACAGTAATTACGTAAGTAATTTTGTAGCCCAGGCAAGTACAACTGAAACAGCTAATCTGGCTTTAGATGAGATAGAATATCTACTAGATAATTATATTTCAGAAGACGATGACTATAATATTTTTAGTCAGGATCAGTTATTAGCAACAATTAATGATGCTACCAATACCATGAAGTTAATGATAAGTGGTATTGCTGCCATTTCATTATTAGTCGGTGGAATCGGTATTATGAATATAATGTTAGTTTCAGTTACAGAAAGAACCAGAGAAATAGGAATCAGAAAAGCACTCGGTGCCAAGAAAAAAGATATATTATTTCAATTTCTAATTGAATCCTTAACATTAAGTAGTATTGGTGGTATTATAGGTATAATACTTGGTGGTTTAGCTGCATATTTCATAGCACAAGCTGGTGGTTGGCCGTTTATCATGTCAATATCAATAATAGCATTGGCCTTCTCCTTTTCTCTGGTTGTTGGAATGTTTTTTGGGATCTATCCTGCTTATAGGGCTTCAAAACTAGACCCAGTTGATGCCCTGAGTTATGAATAGAATAGTTTATAAAAATAACTTTTAGAAGGTGAAATTATGTCTTATAAAGTCTATTTAGTTGAAGATGACAAGAATTTAAATTCAATACTGACTTCTTATCTTAAAAATGAAGGGTGGAGGGTAAAATCCTTTAAAAATGGATTGTCCGCCGAAAAAGTTATTGAAGAAAAACCGGATCTCTGGGTTCTAGATATTATGCTGCCAGACATTGATGGATTTGAATTAATAGATAAAATAAAGAAAAACGATCCGGAAATTCCAGTAATCTTTATCTCTGCCCGGGATGAAGATCTGGACCGGATCACAGGTTTAGAAAAAGGCAGTGATGACTATATTGCAAAACCTTTTTCACCGCGTGAGCTAGTTATTAGGATCAAAAAGTTATTTAAAAGGGTGTATGGTGAAGAAGCAAAAGAAAAATTTTTTAAATATGGAGATTATCTAATAAACTTGAAAGCCAGAAACGTTAAAATAAAAAATAATGGAAAAGAAATTATAGACCTAACATCAAGAGAATTTGATTTGCTTCAATATTTCCTTAATAATCTATCTCATGCTTTAACAAGGGAACAGATCTTAAACAACGTATGGGGTAGAGACTACTATGGATCGGACCGGGTAGTGGATGACCTGATCAGAAGATTAAGGAAAAAGATGCCGGATTTAAAAATTGAAACAATCTATGGGCATGGGTATAGGATGGTGGAAGGATGAACTTTAAGTTAAAAGATAAATCCCTTTCAATTCAAATTTGGATAATATTAGGTTTAATTCTGGGTGGGACAGCCATTATTGTATCCATAATTATCCCTATTATTTTAAGGAGTTCTTTTACAAGGGAAACTTATGCTCGTTTGGAAGACGCTCAGGAGTATTTAATAAATTACGGTAATTTGGAAGAAGAACTATTCAATAATTATTTTTCGGTTCCAGATGAAAAGAATAGGCTTAATACCCCACCTTTTAGAATAGTGAGACATACTTTAATTTCACCTGAGGGGATGATGATTGGAGGGAATACTCCTGTTAATTACGGGGAACTATTTGCCCAGGATGCACTTTCTCAATCATCAGAAGTTAAAAACTATGAACAAAAACTTGAAGAAAGAGAACTATTCTATTTGATAAGAAAAGTTAGTATTGATGGTAGTCCTTTCTATTTAGTTTCTTATATATCTAGTACGTATCGTGATAACCTGGTGGAAATCATATTCAGCCAGTTGATAAAGTTATTACTTATAATTTCGGTAGTGAGTTGGTTAGCATCACTATTATTGGCCCGTTATTTAACAAGACCTCTTAAGAGATTAGAAAGTAAAGTGAGAAATATAGCAAATCAAAAATGGGATGTCCCAGTAGACTTAAAAAGGAATGATGAAATAGGTAAGTTGGGTAAAACGATAGATTGGATGCGTAAACAACTTATCGAGAGAGATGAAAAACAGCAGGAATTCCTGCAGGAAGCTTCACATGAGATGAAAACCCCTATCATGGTAATTAGAAGCTATATTCAGTCTCTTATGGATGGAATAATTCCGAAAAAGGATATGGATGAGACCCTAAAAAATATGGAAGATGAAACCTTTAAGATGGAAAAAAGAGTCCATTCTTTGCTCAATATAACAAAGATAGACCATTTAGCAAATCAATCTATTCAATTAGAAAAGGTAAATTTAAATGAATTAATTTTAAAAAAGGTAAATAGATTTGAATGGCGTAATGTAGAAATTGATTGGGAATTAGATCTTACAGAAATCACTACCCAATGTGACAGAGAGAAATTAGGAGTAGTACTTGATAATATATTTGATAACCAGCTTAAATATGCTGAGAATAAGGTAAGTGTTAAGTTATACAGGGAAGATGAAGATATAATAATTAAGGTCCATAACGATGGACCGAAGATCAAAGATGAAAACAAAGAGGATATATTTAAAAAGTTTCAAAAAGGAAAAGATGGCGAATTTGGTTTAGGTTTAGCAATAGCAAAGTTTATTATAAAGTTACATGAAGGTGAAATATGGGCTGAAAATGAAGATGAAGGAGTTAGTTTTTATATAAAAATCCCACTTAAATAAATATAACATGTTGTGATAAGGGCTGCCATAGGGCGGCTCTTTTGCAATTTTTATAAGAAAATTAAATTATCTAAGCAGATGAAAACTAATAATTTTAAAAAGATATAAAAAGATTTGAGTAATTATAAAGGAGATTGAGGAGAGTTGAAAGAATTATAATATGAATATAAATAAAGAAGGTGATAAAAATGTGGAAACGATCTCAGTTAAAAAGGGAAGCTAAAAGTATTTTAAAAGGAAATTACTGGTCGGCTTTTTTAGTGAGTTTAATAGTTTTGATAACGGGTGGTAGTCATAATCGTAGTGAATTTGGAAGTGGAGCGGGAAGTTCTGGTGGAGGAAGTTTTGTAAATATAGATGCTGAAATAATTTTTTTTGTTGGTGGATTAATTTTAGTTTTAATATTATTAAGAATATTTATAGGCTACATACTAGAAGTTGGTGGGAGAAAATATTTCATAGAATTATCTCAAGGAGAATCTAATCTTGGACTTTTAGGTTATGTTTTTCAAGAAAAAAGTTATTTTAATGTATTTATAACTATGTTATTGAGGAGTGTTTATATATTATTATGGTCTTTATTATTAATAATACCTGGAATTATTAAATATTATGCTTATCGAATGGTTCCTTATATTCTAGCTGATAATCCAAATCTCGGTCATAAAAGGGCACTTCAATTAAGCCAACAGATGACCCAAGGAGAAAAATGGGACATTTTCATACTAGACTTATCATTTTTGGGTTGGTATATTCTGGGGGCAATGGTTCTTGGGATTGGTGTCTTTTTTGTACAACCGTACTATGATTCAACAAATGCAGAGTTATATTTAAAATTAAGACAAAATGCAATTGAGAATAATTTGGCTACACAAGGAGAATTAAAGCTCAACACACAAACCTCTTAAGCGAAATTTATATATTTAAAAATTTTCTTATATAAAGTCAAAAGGGTTTAAAAAACAAAAGACCCCTACCACTTTTAAGGTGGCAGGGGTTCTTAATATTGACATTAAAAATTTAATTTTATATTAAAGTCAAACTGGAACAAACCATCATTATCCTCTTGTTCTTGTTCACTGTCTTTTATATCTTCTTTTTCTTCATATTCTTCTCTTAATTCTCTATATATTTTATCAGGATCTATTGGACGTCCTCGACCTTCTTTTTTAATTTCTTTGCCGGTTTTAAAGTTTTTATAATAGTATTCATATTTATTTGTCTCAGTGTGTGCTGTAAGCTTTTCCTCCATATTGTTGCTCTTATAATAATACTCATATTTATTTTGTTTAACTTCTATTTTTTCTTCTATATTACGACCCTTATCTCTATAATAATATTCGTATTTTCCAGGAGTTATATTAACTTTTTCTTCAATATTTTCAGTTTTACGACTGTTTTCGTATCTTTTTTTATCAAATGGTACCTGCATTCTATCACGTTGAGGTCTTCTCAATTTTATTACTTCATCTTCAAACATTATAGGAGGAAGACCGAAATAGATACTCAATTCACGCCAATTATACTCATTATTTGCAAGATGTTCAAATTGATTTCTTGAAAGTGTACGATCACCATTAGAATATAGATAGAAGATTGTGCTTAGATCGTCATTGGGTATATCAAATTTAGTGAAATAATCTAATTTGTCTTTTTCAATATTGAATATTCGAGAAAAGAAATCCAGATCTAAATCTGAAGATGCAGATATAGTGCCTGAGATTGAGAGAATAATAATTAGAGGGAATATTATAAAAAGGACAGTTTTTTTCATTAATTACACCCCACTCGTTTATTTTTCCTTCTATATATATTATTATATACTTAAAAGAAGGTCTTTACAATCAAATGGGTTGATAAAAGCTAAAAGGGGGAAGTGTTATGGAAGAGGAGATTATTAATCTAGAGAACGGTATTGATTTAAATGCAAAGTATAATAATACCCGTGAACCCGTAATATTGTTTTTACATTTTGGATCTGGTAATAGGCATATTTGGAATGGTGTGCTACCATATTTTGAGAATTCCTTTCGGATAATTGTACCTGATCTTAGAGGTCACGGGAAATCTTCAAAACCTAAAAAAGGTTATCATATTGAAGAGATGGCTGAAGATATAACACTCTTATTAGAAGAACTAGATGTAAAAAGGTATTATATTGTGGGTAGTTCATTAGGAGCTGAAATAGGGACGTTTTTAGCTGCTGAAAACCCTAATAGAGTGAAGGCGATTATCTGTGAAGGTGCTTTATATAATGAATTTGGGAAGTATGGATTATTAGATGGTAACGAAGAAGAGATCAAAGAAAAAATAGAGAAGAAGATATCTGAAATAGATAAGAGAAAGGGCGAATACTATAAATCTGAAGAAGAGTACCTAGAAACACAGAAAAGATTTTTCCAAAGAGCCGGTTTATGGAACAAGTATTTTGAAGAGTACATAGAAAATAATGTATGTAAAGATGAAGAAGGTAGGTATACTTCCTGTTATCCAATCTATGTATCTAAACAGTATATGAAGAATTATTATCACTTTGAATTTGATAAATATTATAAAAACATTAACAGTCCGGTTCTTTTTCTACCCAGTAAATCAGAATGGGATAATGAGAATATTCAAGAGATAGTTAAAGCATTTGGTGAAATGGCAGGTAATTATGAAATAAAAGTATTAAAAGGTTTTCCTCATGCTTACGGGTGGATGAAAATGCCGAGAGAGGCTGCCAAGGTAGTGATGACCTTCATCAATAAACATTAAAAAAATAATAAATATCAAGTTATAAATTACTGGCCACACGGTTTTAACACTGTGTGGTTATTTTTTTTAAAAAAAACACTTGACACAACATAAAAATCGTGGTATATTAATAGTGCATTAGACAAGTAGTGCACTAAAACAATATGAAAGGAGGCTGCAGATGAAGATAGATTTTGACGCATCCAAACCGATATATGAACAAGTAATAGATGGAATAAAAAAACAGATTGCACGGGGAGAAATAGAACCTGGAGAAAAACTACCCTCACAGAGAGATCTGGCACAAGAAATACAAGTTAATCCAAATACTATTCAGAGAGCATATCGTGAGATGGAACTTCTGGATTTGGTAGAAACCAAAAGAGGACGAGGAACTTTTATAAAGGATGATGATAAAGTGATAAAAGAGATAAATGAACAGATGGCTCATGCGGCCGTACAGAGATTTATTGATGAAATGAGTTCGATTGGTTTTAAAAAGGAAGAAGTTATTAACTTATTAAAAGAAGAATTCGTGAGGAGGATGAAAAATGACTGAATCAGCAGTTGAAGTAAAAAATATTAGCAAAAAGTATCCTGGAGCACTTGCTCTAGATAAAATAAGTGTTGGTTTTCCTAAAGGGCAGATTACAGGATTAGTCGGACCTAATGGTAGCGGTAAATCAACTCTGTTAAAAATAATTACCGGATTGGTAGTAGAAGATTCAGGTCAAGTAGTGATCAATGGTTTAGAAAATAGAAGATTAATGGGCCAGATAGCATTTCTGCCTGAAATAAACCACCTATATGATTGGATGACAATAAAAGAAGCTATTAATTTCTTTGCAAATCAATATAAGGATTTTAGTGTAGAAAAAGCAGAAGAACTTTTAGAATTCATGAATTTAACAACAGAACAAAAAATTAAGGCTTTATCCAAGGGTATGGTGGCAAGGCTAAAATTGGTCTTGGTATTAGCCAGAAAAGCACCATTATTGATATTAGATGAACCACTTTCAGGAATTGATCCTAATTCCAGAGCAAGAATACTTGAAAGTTTAATCAGCGAATATGAATCAGATTTTCAATCGATCGTAATTTCCACCCATGAAGTAGTTGAAGCCGAAAGGTTTTTTGACCATGTAGTATTTTTAGAACAAGGTAAAGTATTATTAGAAGGTAACACCGATGACCTAAGAGCTGAAAGAAACAAATCGGTACAAGAATTAGTAAAGGAGGTATTCAAATGAGAGGCTGGATTTCACTATTAAAAAAAGAAATGAGAAGTATGTTATTTACAATTTTGGTATCTGCTTTATTAGTAACAGCTTGGGAAATATTTTTAATAACTAAAATGAATAGATGGCCCTTAGGTTTAACCTTAGGACTCGGTTTTATCCCCCTTGGTATTTTACCATTGATCATGTTAGTCCAGGGTTATCAAAGTTTCAGACAAGAATGGAAAGGGAATACTATATATCTATTAAAATCATTACCTAGAAAAGGGTCTGAAATAGTATCCTCTAAATTAGCGGCAAGCGGAATAGTGTATATTATATTAACCCTATATACAGTTGGATTGCATCTGTTTTTCCACCGCCAGCATTTTAGTTCTCTTATGGGAGAGGTACCAGGACCAGTGGCAGAAAGTTATTCACCCCGAATGATAGTTATAGCAGTATTGGTTTATCTGGCAATTGGTATTATACCATATATTATGAGTCAATTCTCATATTTAGTTAGCTGTTATTTCAGTAAGTTAAGATGGTTAGTCAGTATCGTTGTATTTGGACTCAGTCATTATCTTTTAGTAAGACTTTCCGGTTTTATTGCAAGATTATTTAACTGGCTGCCCGATATACCATTTGAAGTTATGTGGTCAGGTCCTTATGGGGAAGAAGTTACAACGTTGTATTTAGGGAGTGGTCCCATAATTGCTTTAGTTATAGTATTGTTAGGATTCTTTTTGACAGGATCCTGGATATTAGAAAAACAACTAGATGTTTAGGAGTGATTTAAAATGAAGAGAAAAAGAATTGTAGCATTGATTTTAATTGGCCTTTTAGTAATTATGATAATAGACTTTAGGGTCAATGATGAAGATGCAGTAGCTGACTTTTTCAACCAGTTTGAAACCGAGTCAATGCGTGAAATAAATCAAGTTACAGGTATAAATTTAGACCGACAAGATCCAACAGCAATCAGAAGATCTAACTTGAGTTATAGTTCTGAAAGCTTAGAACAACTCAATCTAGATAATGAAGTTGGTTCGATTGATATTGAAGGTCATGAGAGCAAAAGTATTGATGTAACCTATGAAGTGAAAATATATTCAGCTGATAAAGAAGCAGCAAAAAAGTATCTAAATGAGATAAGTGTTGGATATAATATTTCGGGAGGCGAGTTTGATCTTTACGTAGACCGGCCCAAACCAAAGCCGGATAATATTAAAGGGATTGAGGTCTTGTTTGATATCAAAGCCCCTCAAGATATTTATTTGGACTTGGGCAACAGGTATGGAGATGTAAAAGTACAGGACTTTGCTGCCGGTCTTGACTTAGATTCTAGATACAGTTCAACCACAGTTAACTTTATAGAAGGAAAAATAGATATTAGGAATGATTACGGTAGTCTGTTTTTGTCTGATTTAGATGGAGATCTTAAAATAAATACCTCCTACAATAAAAATGATTTCAAAAATTTAGATGGAAATCTCGATTTGAAAACAGCTTATGCTCAAAGTTATCTTGAAAATATAAATGCCGATACAGTTTTGACAGGAAAATATGGTGGAGCTGATCTAGAAAAGCTTAAAGGAAATTTAGATATAGATGTTAGATATATGGGACTTACTCTGAACGAAATCCAGGGTGAGATAGATGGTGATGTCGAATATGGAGAAGTAAACATTGAAAGTTTAAGTAATGATCTTAATATGAATTCCAGATTTGCAGATCTAAAAATTTGGATGGTTAAAGATTTTCAGGACTTAAACGTAGATGTAAGTACCGAATACGGTGACCTTAGATCAGACTTGGATTTATCAAAAACACAAGACGGTAATACAAAACGGATCAAGGGTGCTCTTGGCTCTGGTAATAAAGAGCTAAACATTGAAGCTAGACATGCTGATCTCAGTATAATTTATGAAAATTAATAATGGATTTAAAGCCTGTCCATAAAAAGGATGGGCTTTTTTTAACAATAAAGGATTTTATTCAACATTATAGAATTATTAACTAGAATAAAATATCAATAATAATATTTGAGGTGGATTTTTTGAAAAGATGTCCATGGTGTGAAAGTAGTCAGCAGGATATAGATTATCATGACAGGGAATGGGGAGTACCTGTTTTTGATGACCGAAAATTATTTGAATTTTTAACCCTAGAAACAGCTCAGGCTGGCTTAAGCTGGTCTACAATATTGAAACGTAGAGAAAATTACAGGGAAGCTTATGAAAATTATGATATTGAAAAGGTAGCTTCTTTTGGTTCGGTCAAAAAAGAAGAACTGCTTAATAACGAAGGAATAATAAGATATGAATTGAAAATAGATGCTTCTATTAACAATGCAAAGCAATTTTTAAAAATACAGTCTGAACACGGTAGTTTTGCTAGATACCTTTGGTCTTTTACTGAGTTTAAACCTGTAGTAAATGAATGGAAAAAAATATCAGAAGTACCTGCTGAAAGTCAGCTTTCAAAAACTATAGCAGCTGACTTAAAAAAGAAAGGATTTAAATTTGTCGGTTCAGTAACAATTTATGCTTACTTACAGGCAGTAGGAGTAATTAACGATCATTTAACAGCTTGTTTTCGGTATGAAGAAATTAACAATAGTTATGAAGATACATTCGGTGAAAAAAATTCAAGAATGAGTAATAAATTTAAAAAATAATTATCGGATAATTAATGAGGTTTAGCTCTAAATCTGTTATAATAAACATAAGAAAGAATTTTTAAGAATTGATAGCAGATTTTTCCTGTTATATAAATAATTAAGTTTAAGGGGGGCTAAAAAATGGGTGATCAAATAGAATATTCGAAAAGAGAAGAGATCACAAATGCCATCACCCATGGAGCGGGAATTCTTTTTGGTATTTTTGCCCTTGTATTTTTAATTGCAACTCATTATCAGTCCAGCCAGTTCCAAGAGCTGTTGAGTTATATCATTTATGGAAGTACTTTGATTATCCTTTATCTTTCTTCGACATTATACCATGGGATCCCTATGCAAAAAGCAAAGAAACACTTACGTAAATTTGACCATGCCTCCATATTTTTACTGATAGCAGGAACTTATACCCCGATTGCTTTGGTTGCCCTGCAAGGAAGGCTGGGCTGGACAATATTTATTGCAATTTGGACAATAGCCTTACTGGGAATAATATTTAAGGTGTTTTTCATAAATAAATTAAAAATTGTAAGTGTGATAATGTACTTATTGATGGGTTGGTTAATAATATTTATAATTAAACCTTTAATCGCAGCTTTAAGTACCCCTAGTTTAGTCTATATGATTATTGGTGGTTTGTTCTATACAGTTGGAGTCTTGTTTTATGCCCTACAGAGTATAGGTTTTAAATACAGCCATTCTATTTGGCATTTGTTTGTCTTGGCCGGCAGTATTTTTCATTTCATTATGATATATTTATTAAAATAGGTGATATAAATGGATAAAGAAAAATTATTAAAAGAACTAAAACAAGATCCAATAAGAAATATGAGTACAATTGGATTTGTTAAAAACAATCAGATTGGAAAAGTTTTAAACAAAGGTGATTCATATATTATTATCGCAGAAAGTGATCACCTTTGGGCCTATCTTTCCAGTAAAGACCGGGATGAACTTAAGTTTTTATTATTAAAAGATGAACTGAATACTAAGTATTTCTCAAGTGTTGAAGACTGGATGTTACCATTGGTTACAGATAATAACGAAGCAGAGTGGGTGTTAAAAACCCGAAGATATTATTTCCCTGAAGATGCTGAATTAGAAGAACCTATAAATGAGGTAAATAGTTTAAGGGAAGATGACATCGAAATAATTTTAGAGAACTCAAATTATACTGATTATCTTTCCAAGGACCTTTTACTAAGGAGAATGGAAGAGGGGCCCACGGCTGGAATAAGAGTGGAAGGTAAATTGATAGCCTGGGGTTTAACCCATGATGATAAATCCCTGGGTTTTCTACATGTTTTACCCGAATACAGGAATAAGGGTTATGCCCGGGATATAGGGAGATATTTGGTCAATAAAAAGAGAGAAATGGATGAGATGATCTATTTAAACATTGAACCCGATAACAAGAAATCGATTATATTAACTGAAAGCCTTGGTTTTGAATATGATAGGAACATTAGCTGGGTTAAATTAAAATAGGACTAGGGAAGTGAGAAGATGATTGCAGTTATAGGAAGCTCAAATATAGATACAGTTTATGAAGTAGATCATTTCACTGAACCAGGGGAAACCCAAACGGCTTTAAGTTTAAACCACTACTATGGCGGTAAAGGAGCCAACCAGGCGGTAGCAGCTGCCAAGTTGTCAAAATATAATATTCTTTTTTCAACTTCAATTGGAAATGACAGTCAAGGTAAGAAAATCGAAAAAAGATTTAATAAATATAATATTAAGGGCTATCATATACATCAAAATGTAAACACCGGACAGGCTTTTATTGAAGTCAACCGTTTTGGGGAGAACAAGATAGTGTCCAATTCAGGGGCAAATGGCTTACATAGTAAAGAACTTGTTGAAATTTTTTTAAATAAAAACGGTCAAGATATTAATTACTGTTTAATCCAAAATGAGATTCCGAGAGAAACCATAGCTTTCGCACTTAAAGTCTTAAAACAAAAAAAGATTAAAATCATATATGATCCCGCAGCCAAAGAGAAGACAAAAATTAAATGGCTGCCGGAAATAGAGTATTTAACTCCAAATCAAAATGAATTTAATTTTCTTAAAAGCAAATTAAATATAAGAGAAGGTACTTTGGAAAAGCAGGCCTTAAAATTTAAAAAGAAGTCAGGCATAAATAACTTGATATTAAAAAGAGGGCCAGAAAATATAATAGTCGTAACCAGGAATAATAAATTAAAGAAGATTCAGACCTTTGGTGTAAGAGCTGTTGACACTACAGGAGCAGGAGATATTTTTAATGCAGCTTTAGCGGTAGGATTAAACCGGGATGATGATTTGCAAAGAGCTTGTAGGTATGCAGCTGCAGCAGCTGCTGTATCAGTAACAAAAAAAGGCGCCCAGAGTTCAATTCCTGACAGACAGGAAATTAAAGAAATGCTATCTAATGATAGATTTTAAGTAAATATTTTGAGGTGAATTAAAAAAATGATTGAGTTGAGAGAACTTAGTACAAATGACGGAGAAGATATATATAATATGCTCCAGGATATTAAAAGAGAAGAAAACGGATTTCATAATGAAGCTAAAGGGTTAAGGTATCAAGAATTTGAGGTATATTTAAAGTCGAATAAAAGGATGTCAGAAGGAAAAGATTTACCCGAAGGTGATGTCCCTCAAACCTTATACTGGCTTTTTGTAGAGGGGAAGCCGGTTGGTCTGGCTAAATTAAGACACTATCTAAATGAGTCGCTTCGGGAAAAAGGCGGACATGCTGCTTATGCGATAAGAAAATCTGAACGTGGACAGGGTTATGGTAAACTCATTTTAAGAGAGCTAATCAAAAAGGCTGAAGATAAGGGGATTAAAGAACTGCTTTTGACCTGTGATAACGATAATCTAGCTTCCCGCCGAGTGATTGAAGCCAACGGAGGTCAGTTAGAAAAAATAAAAGAAGGTGAGTGTTTTTACTGGATTTAAAATACTCATTAAAATTATGGGGTGTAGGGTAATGAATAAGGAGTACATGGAGGTCTTTGTTGAAATACCTAAAGGAAGTAATAACAAGTATGAGTACGATAAAGAAAATGAAGTATTCAGGCTGGACCGGGTCTTATACTCACCAGTCTATTATCCAGCCGACTATGGCTATATAGAAGAAACACTAGCTGATGATGGGGATGCCCTTGATGCTATGGTCTTAACAACATTTCCTACCTTTCCTGGTTGTATAATCAAAGCGAGAATTATAGGTATGTTTATCATGGAAGACGAAAAGGGTAGAGATGAAAAGATACTTGGTGTTCCCACAAAAGATCCCCGCTTTGATAATATAAATTCAATTGATGACCTTGAATCTCATATCCTTAAAGAATTCAGGCATTTCTTTGAAGTATATAAAGACTTGGAAGAAAAAAAGGTGAGTATTCAAGGTTGGGCCAATATTGAAGAAGCTGTTGAAGTTATAAAAAAAGCAAAGAAAAACTATAGAAAATAATTATAACGAGGTGGTAATAAATGAAAGTTATCGGTATTTTGGGTAGTCCAGTTAAAAGGGGAACTAATCATTTACTCGAAAAGACATTAAGTTCTCTAAAGAAAAAGGGGATAGAAACAGAATTACTGCATTTAAAAGACTTTGATATTAAATTTTGCCGGGGCTGTAATAAATGTTTAAGAGAAGCTGAATGTGTTATTGATGATGATATTCAAAAATTAGGTGAAAAACTTAAAGAAGTTGAGGGAATTGTAATGGCTTCACCCTCCTATTTTGGTTCTCCAACTGCCCGGATCAAAAATTTTATGGACCGCAGCCGTTATCTTAAGATGCAAGATCACAAATTGAAAAATAAAGTGATGGGGGTTGTATCCTCATCTGGTTTAAATCAAGGCGGAGGACAGAGTACCATCGAAGATATCAACAGGTTTGGTCTGACACATGGGATGGTAATAGTTGGTCCAGCAGGGACCCCACAAACCGAACCCAACCTGGTAATCGGTACTTCAGAAACAGATGACGGATTCAGGCCAGTTAAGGATGATGAAAAAGCAGTAAAAATAGCTGAAAACTTAGGAGCACGCATGGCAGATATTATAAAGAAGTTAAATAAATAGAAATACATATTATTACTCCCTGCTGGTAAAAAGCAAGGGTTTTTCTGTATTATAACTGAAAATATCATTGGAGCCAATATATAAGGTGAATAACAAAAAGGAGAATATTATGGTTTAGTTAAAAAACAATTCAAGCCATTTTTTCTACTAACAATCGGATTTTCCTAGATTCTTTGTTTACTGGTTATTTTGATCAATAATACTGATCCCGATCTGTTAATTTTAAAGGTACTGTTGAATAATTTTGCTGTTTTTATTCCTTTCATAATGGGTTTATTTTATATTAACCTCGCAACAGGGAAAGAAGGAATCTTAAAATTATTAAAAAAAGGCTTAAAATATAAATTTGAAGCTAAGTATTATCTATATTTATTAATCATGCCGGCAATTTTAAGTGTAACATTTTTACTCTCAAAAGTGTTTTTTTACAGTGAATATTGAAATGGGTTTATTTGAAAACTCGGGACTAATCCCGCTGGCATTTGTCTATATATTTTTCTTTTGAGGTCCGCCTAATAAAAATTAGAGGTGAAAGATATATGGTATATTCAAAGAAAAAAATCAAAAATGAATTTATCACTGAAAAGAAAGTAAGGGTAGAAGAAATACCTTGTTTGAAATTTTTGCCTAATAATGACAAAAAAGAGTACCCAACACTACTTTATTATCACGGTTGGTCCTCAAATAAAGAGTTTCAAAGATTTAAAGCTAATGTCCTGGCTTCCTATGGTTATCAGGTATTAGTTCCCGATACAATCTACCATGGAGAGCGTAATCCTGTTCAATTCGAAGCGGAAGAAGCTTTGGAAAAGTATTTACTGGAAGTAGTTCATCATTCGATCGAAGAAGCCCCTATATTAATAGATCACATAAAAGATTTAAAAGAAACAGACCCAATTAGAATAGGTGTAATGGGTACTTCGATGGGAGGTCTTATATCTTCTGGTGTGTTTACCCAACATCAAATATTTAAGACCCTGATTGTCTTGAACGGGGCTTGTGCCTGGCATAAATTAGGATCTTTTGATCAAGCCAAAGAATTAGAAAAAAATAATGAATATAAAGATAAGTTGGCAGAATATGATCCTGTTAAAAACTTAGATTCTTTAAATGAAAGGCCAATTCTACTCCTACATGGAGATATGGATACATCAATACCTATCGAGGCACAGCGGTATTTTTATAATAAGGCCTTAGATTATTATAATGATGAAAGAAAGCTTGAATTCGTTGAAGTCCCAAGGATGGACCATTACATAAGTAGCGGTATGTTACAAAAGGCTATTGTATTTAATGAGGATTATTTAAAATAATTAGAGGAGGACATTGTGATGTATATTGATGGAATTAGTATCGGAATTATAAATATGTTTTTGTTTTCTATTGTAGTTTTAGCCCGCAAACTAATTAGTAATGAAGGTTTGGAAGAATTTTTAATAATAAAAAAGGAATTAAAGTGGAATTTATTTTGGGAAGGTTCATTGATGGGTTTTCTCTTAATTTTGGGATACGTTTTTCTAACCATAATTTTTAGAGTAGGAAATTTAAACTTTACATTTAAAATGAGAGGGGATTTCTTGGTAACCTTCCTTTCATTTATATTCGGTTTTGCAGCGGTAGCTTTATTTGAGGAATCATTATTTAGAGACTATCTATTATTGAAATTAAAGAAAAGGTTTACTACGATAAAAGCGGTTTTCTTTTCTTCTCTTATCTTTAGCCTTGTCCATATATTTAGCTATATAAGTACAGGTCCCTTAACCGTTATTGCCTTATTTAATGCGTATATAATAGGAATTATCTTAGCTTTAATCGTAGTTAAAACTGAGTCGATTATGTGGGCGCTTGGTTTTCATTTTCTCTGGAATTTGACTCAGACGGTATTTTTAACTGTTGAAAGCAGCATATTCAGTTTGGAGCTCAACAGGGGTTTTTTAGCTGGAACTCCATATATTCCAGAAGCAGGTATTTTAGTTACCATAATTTTAGTTATACTCTCTTTATATATGGTAGATCGATTTACCGAGACAAATATAATACCCAGAAGAATTGGAAACGGCTGATGTAAATAAGCTAATAACCAGGTTTGGTTATCAGTATTTTCACTGAAAGGGAGTCTTTTTGATGAAGATAATAATAAAACGGGGAGAATCGAAAGTTATAAAATTTTTCTTAATAACATTTGGTTTTACATGGTTATTTTGGATTCCAGATGCCCTCGGTAAAAGGGGGATCCTATCTAACACAATTTGGACTAATCTTGGTTTTTTGGGAGCTTTTGGTCCGATGATTGTTGCTTTGTTTCTAGTGTACCGAAAGGAAGGGAAAAAAGGGATCAAAAGAATGTTCAGCAGAGTAATGGACTATTCTTTTGATAAGAAATGGTGGTTGATTATATTATTTATTTTCCCAATAGTTATCTCTCTTGCTTATATTGCAAGTATTCTAGTGGATTCTTCAATTCCTACCTCTGAAGCTGAAGGCTTATACTGGTTTTTACCCTTTATTTTCTTTGCTGTTTTATTTACCGGAGGACCTTTGACGGAAGAATTAGGATGGAGGGGATATGCTCTACCGCGACTACAGGCTAAATATACCCCCTTTGTATCGACTGTTATTTTAGGGTTAGTTTGGAGTAGCTGGCATTTTCCTCAATTTATTGTCCCACTTGAAAAAACTGGTATGTTTTATGTAACTCCAATTTGGTCGTTTATTTTAACAGTGACAGCTGCTAATTTTGTATATACCTGGGTTTTTAATAATACCAAGGGCAGTATTTTAGCTGTAATCTTATTACATACTCAGATGAATTTATTCTTTTGGATTTTCCCTGTATTATATACTACGACTGGTTACTTATGGATACTGGGATTGTTTACAGTTACTGCTGTTATAATTTTGGTGATTGATCGCAAATATTTTTTCCGCAAACCAAAGTTTTCTGAGAATATAGAAACATTTTAATATCTAACAAGGTGAAAGTTCATCGATAGAAATATAACTTGTAGTTCTTTATTTGTGAGTATGTATAGGAGTGGCTTTGTTGTTATATTTAGACAGATAGGGTTTCACTTTTATCAAGATCAACAATTCGATTAAAATATACAAATTTTATCAACAGAAATAGAGAAGATTCATAAAATTTCATATTTAAAAATTTAGAAAGAAAGGTGGATATTTAAAATGTCTGAGAAAGAAAAAATGCTAAATGGTAAATTTTATGACCCGACTGACTGTGAGCTGAAAAAGGATAGGGTGGAGGCCAGAAAATTAATTCACTCTCTAAATCAACTGTCACCTGCTGAGGGGATAAGAAAAAAGGAGATTATCAAGCAGTTGATGGGTACGACGGGTAAGGAATTTTGTGTAGAACCACCTTTCTACTGTGATTATGGATATAATATAGAAGTAGGCGAAAACTTTTATGCCAACTTTAATTGTATAATTCTTGATGTAAATAAAGTATTTATTGGTGACGAAGTAAAGTTAGGTCCGGGAGTTCATATATATACTGCCTCCCATCCGTGTGACCCTGAAGAAAGATTAGCTAAAACAGAATATGGAAAAAAAGTAGTAATCGGTGATAACGTATGGATTGGCGGCGGCACTATTATTTTACCTGGGGTAGAAATCGGTTCTAATACTACTATAGGAGCCGGTAGTGTAGTGACTAAGGATATTCCTGCTAATGTAATTGCTGTAGGGCATCCCTGTGAAGTTATTAAGAAATTTTAATAGGAGTGATTCTAGATGGCAGAAGAAGATATTATAGAGTGCTCTGATAAGGTATATACGAGAAAAATATTAAAGGATGAGTTTAAAAAAATCGGTTTAGAAAAGGGTATGAATATTATCGTTCACTCTTCTTTGAGCAAAATAGGGTGGATTACAGGTGGACCCGTATCGGTAATACAGGCCTTACAAGATGTCTTAACAAAGGAAGGCACAATCATTATGCCGGCTCATTCGGGAGATTATTCTAATCCCGAAAACTGGTCAAATCCACCTGTTCCTGAAGAATGGATAGAAGATATTAAAGAGAACATGCCGGCTTTCAGACCTGAAATCACGCCCACTAGAGGTGTAGGTGTAATTCCAGAGATGTTTAGGAAATTTCCCGATGTTCTTAGAAGTTATCACCCCTGTTTTTCTTTTTCAGCCTGGGGAGAACTTGCTGAATATATTACAAAAGAGCACAGCCTAGATTATGGATTAGGTATTAATTCTCCTCTCGGTAAATTATATAAACTTAAAGGACATGTACTTTTAATTGGAGTAAATTATGACCGTAATACTTCCTTTCATCTTTCAGAAATATTATTTGGAGGAAGAAAAGACTTTAAAAATGAAGCACCGGTTCTAATAGAGGGGATAAGAGTTTGGAAAGAATTTGATGATATTGAATTTAAGGATGAACTTTTTAACCAGATCGGCAAAGAGATGGAAAAAGAAATCGAAGTAGTAAAAGACACAGTAGGAATGGCTGATATAAAGCTCTTTAATCAGAGTAAGGCAGTAGATTATGCTCAGAATTGGATAATAGAGAATGAATAACACATATATTTATAGAGGAGGAAATATCTCGTGGCAGTTAAAAAAATCTATAAATTAGGTAGTGAAGTTCTTCGCAAAAAATCAGAAAGAGTACATGATTTTGATGATAAACTTAAATCTAAGATAGAGGACTTAAAAGATACCTTATTTAATTTTCAGAAAGAATATGAGATAGGAAGGGCGATTGCAGCTCCCCAAATAGGATATCATCAAAAGATCGTATATTACAATAAAGATGATAAGGAATTATTGATGGTAAATCCTAAAATATTAGAAAAGAGTGAGGAAACATTTGAAGTATGGGATAGTTGCTTTAGTTTCAATGCTAGTTTCTTTGTAAAAATTGAAAGATCTAAAAAAATTAAGGTTAAGTATCAGGATATCGAAGGGATAGCCCATATCCAGGAATTTAAAGATGGCTTATCAGAATTATTCCAACATGAAATCGACCATCTGCACGGTATCCTGGCTACAGACCATCTTGATAGTTATGAGAATATAATTATGAGAGAGGTCTGGGAAAATAAATATAAATAGGGGAGGATGGATATTATGGAAATTACCTATAAACCGATCGGATATATACACAGCCCTCATGAAAAAGCAGAAGGTACACCTATCCAGACTGGGGGAGCCAAAGGGGTAGAAGCCGAATTAGAATTACTACCTGAATACAGAAAAGGTTTAAAAGGCCTTGAAAGTTTTTCGCATATTATATTACTGTACCACTGTCATAAAGCAGGTGAAACTGAGCTACTCAGGAAGCCCTTTATGGACGACAAAAAGCACGGTATTTTTGCAATAAGAGCTCCAAGTAGACCAAATCCAATTGGCTTTTCAGTCGTGAGGTTAAGCGGTATTACGGATAATATATTAAAAATTAAAGATGTGGATATTTTAAATGGAACCCCGGTCCTAGATATAAAACCTTATGTATCAGATTTTGATGTAAAAGAGGTTACTAAAAAAGGATGGCTGGAAGATAATGTTCACAAGATGAAAGATAAAAGAGATGACGGAAGGTTTCTAGATAAAAAGGAAAGTGAAAAATGATAAGAAAAAAAGATTTGCTTATCAGAACTATAAAAGAAGAGGACCTAAAATTGTTAGAAAAGTGGGAAACTCCTGAAATAAGAGGGAGATACCAGGAATATCATTTTAGGTCTTTGGTTGAACTGAGAGAAAAATATAATAAAAACGGTTTTATCTCTGATGATCTAAATATTTTAATTGCTGAATTACAAGGCTTTGGCCCGGTTGGTCTAATATTTGTTAACTTCAAGCGTGAAGGAATAGTTAATCTGGGTTTAGTTATTACTGTAACTGAAAAGAGAGGAACCGGGTTAGGTAAAAGGGTAATTAGCATGTTATTGAAGCACTTATTTAATAACTATCCTCTTGTTAGAATTGAAGCTGATACAGATCATAAAAATACTGGAGCACAAAAGGTTCTACAAAACTGCGGTTTTAAAGAAGAGGGCAGGCTTAGAAGTTACAGATACCATCACGGTAAGTGGAATGATTTTCTTATTTACAGCCTAACCCGGAAGGATTATAATAAGTTAAAGGAAGATTTAGATGAGTGAATATAAGATAAGAGAGTACCAAGAAAAAGATGAACTTAACTGGTTAGATACTCATGCCAGTGTAATGGTTGATTCATATGCCTGGTGGACTGTAATACATAACAAGCCTGAATATGATAATGAGATAATAGATCTTGTTGTAGAACAAGGTGAAGAAATAGTTGGCTTTATAACTACCGAACTGAATTCTGAAGTAATTGATTTTATAGAAAATGATTACGGTTTTGTCTGGGAATTTGGTATTCAAAGAGAACATAGAGGAGAAGGGTTGGGAAAGAAACTGATTAACAGGACACATCAATTAATGAGAAAAAGATATGGTATTAATAAGAGTATCTGGTTTTCACAGGATGAAAATGCTCAAAAGTACTATGATAGATTAGGAATGAGTGAAATAGAAAGGCACTGGCAGTTCAGTGTTAAACCGGAAAAGAAATTAAAGAAAAAACTTTTAGAAAAAGGATTTGACTGCTGGAATATGAGGGGATCCTGTGAGGTTGATCAGTTCGAAAAGGTCAAAGAAAAGTTCGAGCTTATTAAAGATGATGAGGCCTTAAAACCCAGGTTATGTATTGGTTACAGCTATATTCCTGAGACAGAAGAAAAGTAAAATAGTGAATATAACTAGATATAGAGAGGGTAAAATAGATGAGATTGTAGACTTGTTTATGGAAGTATTTGAGAATGAACCCTGGAATGAATTTTTTATAAAAGAATTTTTCATAAAAATGAATACTCAAGGAGCCGGGGTTGGCAGTGAAATATTATATTTTCTCGAAGATTCTCTCGCTCAAAAAGATATAGAAACAAGTATACTTTTAATAAAAAAATGCACCCACTTCTATATTTTATGAGCAAAGAGAGTTTAAAGTAAGCCCAAGGTCTTTTCGCATAAAAATATTTAAAAAAAGAGGTTAAAGTGATGAACGGCAAATATATGAAGATAAGGATGGGTTCTTCCAATGCTTATTTAGTAAAAG
The DNA here is from genome assembly GCA_046482435.1 of Halanaerobiales bacterium. Taxonomy (GTDB): domain Bacteria; phylum Bacillota; class Halanaerobiia; order Halanaerobiales; family M55B127; genus M55B127. The sequence goes on along the minus strand of JAWOEZ010000060.1, from coordinate 5,260 downwards.
GTAAAGAAGGTTATCTTTTAATTGATGCAGGTGTTAAAGGGAAAATAAATAAATTAAAAAATAAAATGGCTGAATACGATGTTAAGTTTGATGACATCAAATTGATAATAATAACCCATGTTCATTATGATCATGTTGGTAATTTAAAAGAAATCAAGGATAAGTCTAAAGCACCGGTACTTGTCCATCAAAAAGAGGCTGACCTTCTTGCAAACGGGGATAGCCATTTTCCGGCCGGTAATAATTTGTTAGGAAAACTGATTGCGAAAACTGCCGGAACAGCAGTGGGTGGACAAAACAGTTTTGAGTCGGTCCAACCTGATATTAAAATAAAGGACTACTATAATCTCAAAGGATTTGGTTTTGATGGAGATATCCTACATACCCCCGGTCATTCTGCCGGTTCAATAACAGTTATAATTGATAACCGGCACTGTTTTGTGGGTGATACAATGTTTAGTCTTATTCCCTATACGATAAACCCTCCTTTTGCAGATGATTCGACAAAACTAATTGAAAGCTGGGAGAAAATAGCCTCCTCAGATTGTAAGTTCTTTTATCCGGGCCACGGCTATCTCTTTCACAGGAATAAATTTATTAATACTTTAAAAAGGAAACGGAAATAAAGCTAATTATCAAGAGACTGTTGAATTTTTAAAATACTATAATAAGCAATAGTTTTAGCAAGGGGGAAGTTTTAATGAAATTAGAAGATAAAGGACTTGTTCTAGAAGGAGGCGGTATGAGAGGAGCATATACAGCTGGAGTACTAGATTATTTGATGCGGCAAAATGTAGAATTTCCCTATGTGATTGGTGTTTCCGCTGGAGCTAATAATGGAGCAAACTATGTAGCTAAGCAACGAGAAAGAAATAAAAAAGTATTTGTTGACATGGTTACTGATCAAAGATACCTCGGGTTAAAGAATCTAATTAAAGATGGGAATTACTTTGGTATGGATTTTCTTTTTAAGAAGTTACCGAATGAGTTAGTACCTTTTGATTATGATACTTTTGGTAATTCTCCAATTACTTTTAAAGTAGTTACTACGAACTGCAGAACGGTACAAACAGAATATTTTGATAAAGAGGATTTTGATCCAAGGTTCTTCGGAGAAAATATTTTGAGGGCATCAAGCAGTATACCAGTGTTGACAAAGCCTGTAAAAATAAATGGAGAGTGCTATTTTGACGGAGGAATAACTGATTCGATACCTTTGGAAAAGGCAATAAAAGATGGTTATGAAAACAATGTAGTAATATTAACCAAGCATAAGGGTTTTAGGTTAAAATACAGAAGATCCAGAATAATTTTTAAACTCCTTTTAAGGGACTATCCTCAATTAGCTGATTCGTTAAAAAACAGGTATAAAATATATAATAACTGCATAGAATGGGTAGAAAAACTCGAAGAAGAAGGCAAAATATTTATCTTTAGACCCCATTCCAACATTGAAATTGGAGGACTTGAAAGTAATCCTGAAAATCTTAAAGAAATTTATGATCGAGGATATGAGGAAACAAAAAACAGGTTTGCAGAGTTTAAAAAATGGAATCAAGAAAAAAGTTAAATAGAGACGCGGTATATTTTGAAAATATGGTATAAGTTCCTATTCGGGTTGATTTTTTCGTCGAATAGTGTATAATTGCATTTGGTGTATTAAAAAAGAAAAAATTATAAGGAGTGCAACACTAGATGCAAATAGGAATCGTAGGTTTACCAAATATAGAAAAATCAACATTGTTTAATGCTTTAACGAGTGTTCAGGTAGGAGCAGAAAATTATCCGTTTTGTACAATAGATCCCAATTTGGGGATTGTAGAAGTACCGGACCAAAGGCTAGAAAAATTAAATGAGATTTATCAACCGAAAAAAAGCAAGAGCCTGGCTGGTTAGAAATGGTTCTTCTGCCCCTGAGGCAGCCGGAAAGATCCATATAGACTTACAGAGAGGTTTTTATAAGGGCAGATTTAGCTTATAATAATCTGCTACTAGATGGTTCTTTAAGCAATGCAAGGGATAATGGTAATCTCCGTGTAGAAGGTAAAAATTATATTATCAAAGATGGAGATGTGTGTACTTTTAGATTTAATGTATAGGGGTATCTGTTTTCAAAAAGTACTGTGGAGGTAAAAAATTGGAAAAAAAAGTCAGGATTTTATTATTACTTTTAATCTTTGTTGTAATGTTTTCTTTAAATGTAGCTTCACAGGAATTAACACAAAATGAAGCTAAAGAAGATTTATATTATTTGATAAACCGAATTGAAGAAGTGCATCCTAATATATATTTTCATTTAGCTGAAAAGGAAGCAGAAAACAGGGTAGAAATGTTGATGACTGAGTTAAATAAGAAAGAAAAATGGTCAAGTATAGAAATATACCGAATGTTTTCCCCATTTTTAGCTTCTTTTAAAGATGGTCATACAAGGTTTGAAATCTGGAGACAATTTAATCAATATTACAATCATGGTGGTAAAGTAATACCGATTGATATAAAGCTTATTGATAACCGGATATTAATCTACAAAAATTATAGGCAGCCCGCCTTGGATAAGGATATAGAAATACTTTCTATAAATGGAATTGAGATAGAAAAAATTATTGATACCTTGGTAAATAGGATAAGTCATGAAAATAGGGGCTTTGTTTATGCTAATATCGAAAGACTTTTTCCTCTTTACCTATGGGCTAATTTTGATTTTAAAGAAGAATATGATTTAAAGGTAAAAAATAGTGATGGAGAAACATTTCCAATCCACTTAGAAGGTATAACCCAAAAAGAGAGAAACAAACAGAGAGAGGACCAGTCTGAAAATTGGTTATTAGATTTTCCGGAATACAAAAGTGCTTTTTTAACTATAAATACTTTTAATGGTTCTTTAAAAGAAGAGTTCGAAAAAGATATGGATGCTTATTTTGAAGAATTAGATACAAAGGATATTGAGAATTTATTTATTGACATTAGTGAAAATGGCGGCGGTAATACTGACTTAGCAAGATATTTGTTTGAATATATCTATAGTAAACCCTATAATTTATTCGAAGAAGTAAAGATTAAGTATTCTAATTATACTTCTCAGCAAAAGTTTAATTTCTTCAGCAATATATATAATAATATGAGAAAGAATGAAGACGACATAATAGTATTTAAACCTGATGAAAAAATTCCAGAAGAAAATCCATTTAGGTTTAAAGGTAATGTTTATATTATTACCTCGAACTATACTTTTTCAACAGCAGCAGATTTTGCAGCGATGGTTAAAGATTATAAGGCAGGTAAAATTATTGGTAAAGAAACCGGAGGGTTAGCTTCTACATATGGTGATGTAATAAAGGATAAGCTACCTAATTCGGGGCTTAACTTTGGTGTTTCTTATAAATATTTTTTAAGGCCGGCAGGTTTTGATAACGGCCAAGGTGTTAAACCTGATGAAGAGATAGATATAAACGAATTTAAGTATTGGTATGATAAAGATAAATATCAAAAAAGGATTGTTAGATCAATAATTTATTAAAAGGAGTTGTTGAATAATGTCTAAAGGTTTTAATTATATTATTTTTGCCATTGTTGCAATTGTATTAGTGGTCAGTTTTGTTCTTACCTATAATGGTGGTGAGGATTTTGCAATTAATCAAAGTGAATATAGAGATGAAAATATTTTAGTAAATATTTATCAAAACAATGAAGATGACAAAATCAACCTACAGATGGCAAGTATTAATCCTGAAATGAAAGTTGAGGTGTCTTTTGATTCTTCGACAAGTAGTACTTTTGCACCAGGATATTCCACTTTTGAACACGATAATTTGAATTTTAATATGAAAACTTACCGGCAGTGGTTAAAGATTATTTGGCTGCCCTACCAGACAATAGAAGTGGATCTAGATAGAGAAGACTTAGAAGAGTTACCTGAAGATGGTTTAATTAAATTCGAAGCAGAATTTGCTGAAAGATTAATGGAATACTATACCATAAATCAGTAATTTGTGCTATAATACAAATAGGAGATAAAGTATTATATTTATAAAGTTCAAACATTGTTAACCCTTATTATAAAAGGGATAATAAAAAGTTGATTAAATTGTTATATGGTTTGACAACAAGGTAAATATGGTTTATAATATAAATGCTGTAAAAAAGAAACCCTTTTCGGGGGTGTTCTGGTTTCGCCTGTATGGCGAATCCTTTAAGAGCGGTCCGAGGATGTCCTTTCACTCGTAAAACACTGGATATATAAAATTATCTGCAAACAACGATAATAGTACCGCTTTAGCAGCCGCATAAGCTGCTAACGCTTGGGCGTCTTTTGTCTGTGAAGGCGTGCAAGTGTCATAATTAGCAGGCTCACCATTTTCTGATGGTTGTAGGAAAATGGGACATTAACAGCCTAGTTATATGAGACCCTGTTTGTTGGGGCTTATATAACGAACTTAAAAAACAAACTACGATCGTAGGCGCTTAAAGGATGAGTCATATAGTACGTGGGTTCGATTCCCACCACCTCCACCAAAATTAAATTTATTTTTTATATAACACACGGGTATAGCTCAATCTGGTAGAGCACAAGACTCCAAATCTTGGTGTTGGGGGTTCAAGTCCTCCTGCCCGTGCCATTTTTATGTCTAATTTGCTTAAATTATTTATAATTCCTGTTATATCGGGCTTGAGGAAAAACATAAAAATATTTAAAAACCCCTAAGTTGAGTGCTGGATTGGCCGTTATTGGCAAAACAATCATAGTCTCAACTTTTTTTAATTTAAAATTAATTTAAAAAAATTTTTAACTTAGGGGGATTATTCTGATGAGTAAAATTACAATGGAAAACAAGTGTTCGTTAACTTTGGGTGAAGCCTGGGAGAAGTTTAAAAGGCATTGTAAAGTGAAGAATCTTGCTGAAGTTACAATTGATTATTATAAGCATGGTTATGAATACCTACTTGAATATTTTGGCAAGGATTATAAAGTTAAAGATATTGAACAGGAGTATATAGAAGAGTTGATAGAGGATTTAATGGTTAATAGCGAATTGAAAAAAACATCTATAAATTCCAAATTACGAGCCATAAGGAGATTCCTATATTTCTACATGGATCGAAACTATCTCACTAATTATAAAATCAGTTTATTGAAGGTTCAAAACAAACAGAAAAGGCCTTATACTGATGGAGAATTGGAAAAGTTGTTAGAAAAACCTGGTATGGATGAATGTATCTTTTCTGAATACCGGAATTGGGTTATTGTTAATTTTCTTCTCGG
>JAWOEZ010000034.1:0-5214 GCA_046482435.1 Halanaerobiales bacterium | reverse complement strand
TTTTAATTTTAGGATTAATTCAAACCTTTGCCCAATATGCTTTTTTTTATAATGGGTTGGCAAAGACTACTGGAGTGAAAGCTTCTATTTTAATAACTTCCGGCATATTTTTTACAGTAATAGCTTCACATTTAATTTATGATGATGATAAATTAAATAAAGTGAAATCCTTCGGCCTTTTATTAGGTATTACGGGAGTAATAATCATTAATATAAATAGAGGAAATTTAAATTTCATATTTAATTTTACGGGTGAAGGGTTTATTATCATGACCGGAGTGATGAGTACAATCGCGATTTTATATGTCAAATATTTATCTAAAAATATTGATATAATGATAATAACAGCATATCAAATGTTTTTTGGTTCGGTTACTTTATTTTTGATTGCTTTAAGTGGTTCTAGTCTAGAAGCCCTTAATTTTAATTTAAAAAGTGGTGTTTTATTAGTTTATTTAGCTTTCATTTCTGCAGCAGCATTTGGATTATGGTATAGTTTGATAAAGTTCAATAAAGTTGGATATATTACAATTTATAAATTTATTGTTCCTGTAAGTGGGGTCTATTTATCAGCACTATTTATTATCACTGAATCAGTAAATTTAAACGCAGTATTTGCTCTATTATTAGTTTCTTTAGGGATTGTAATAATAAATATGCCGGAAGGTTATCTTACTAAAAAAAGGGGAGGTTAATTTGATGAAAAAATTTATATTTAATAAATCCCAGGAATTAGAAAAAGATATAAATGAATATTTAGATACTGTAGAGGAGGCATTTTTGATTTTTAAAAGAGATATTAATCGTTATTTCGAGGGTCATTATGAATTATTTGAAGACAATTTAGATGATATCTTGGATATTGAAAATAAAGCGGACGATCTTTTAAAAGATATAAAATATAAATTGTATACTTATATGCTGATTCCAGAAGCTAGGGGAGAAGTTTTAACCTTATTAGAAAATATGGATAATGAAGTTGATTTATGCAAAAAAGTATTAATGCAGTTTTCAATTGAAAGACCTGACATTAAAGATTTTGTGAAAACTGAATTTAAAGATTTAGCAAAACAGTCTTTGAATTCTGCTGAAGAGGTCGTAAAGGGCTTAAGAGCATATTTTGAAGAGATCTCAATGGTTAATGATTATGTAAATAAAGTTCATTTTTACGAACATGAGGCAGATAAAATAGAGGAAAGAATCAAAAGAAAAGTTTTTAATTCCGAAGAGTTCGAAGAATTTAGTAAGAAAGTACATCTTAGACATTTTGCAGAAAGACTAGCATATTTTTCTGATTTAGCAGAGGAAATAAGTGAAGAACTATCAGTAGCAGCAATAAAGAGGTCTATATAGAATAGATAGGTTAATGGAGGATTGAGGTTTATGGTATCTTTACTCTTTATATCTAGCGGTTTATTCCTGGGTTGGTCTTTGGGTGCAAATGATGCTGCCAATTTATTTGGAACAGCAGTATCTACAAAGATGGTAAGATTTTCGACTGCTGCCGTGATAATAAGTATTTTCGTAATAATTGGAGCAGTAGTCGGAGGTGCGGGAACCACAGAAACATTAGGAACTTTAGGTGATGTGAATACTCTTCCGGGTGCTTTTGTAGTTGCCTTAGCGGCAGGGATAACTGTGTATTTAATGACAAGTTATGAATTACCAGTTTCCACTACTCAGTCAATAGTGGGGGCGATAATAGGCTGGAATATTTATAGTGGTTATTCAACCCAGTTAGATGTGTTATCAAAAATAGTAGGTACCTGGGTGTTTTCTCCATTATTATCAGCATTATTTGCAATAATATTTTTTAAAATTGCCGAATATATTATTAATAATTATAAGATTCATCTGTTTAAATTAGATATGTATACACGAATGGGACTTATTTTGGTTGGAGCCTTTGGTGCCTATAGTCTTGGTGCTAATAATATAGCAAATGTTATGGGAGTGTTTACTAAAACTTCTGTATTAGGAACTCTAAAAATCGGTTATATAACACTAACTAATACCCAAGTCCTATTTTTACTTGGTGGAATTGCAATTTCAGCAGGTGTTTTTACCTATTCTAAAAGAGTAATGACCACCGTAGGGAAGAGTATCTTTAAAATTTCCCCAGTGGCTTCTCTAATTGTAGTTCTTTCTAGTTCTACAGTCTTATTTTTATTTGCTTCAGAAGGACTGGAGTCTATCTTATTAACTCTTGGTTTACCAACTTTACCCTTAGTGCCCGTTTCCGGATCACAAGCTGTTGTCGGAGCCGTGATGGGAATAGGTTTGGCAAAAGGAGGGAGAAACGTAAATTATAAATTGTTAGGAAAAATAGGTTTTGGCTGGATATTAACTCCTCTACTGGCTTTGGTAATTTCATATATTTCTTTATTTTTCATGCAGAATGTTTTTATGCATCAGGTATATTGGTAGAGAGTTCTACCTGTTTAGAAGAATTATTTTTTGTATAATCTAATTTTTGCATTGATGGTATTTTTGCAATATATAATGTTAAAAGTGAGGCCAGTACTCCCCCTCCTAAAAAGAGAGTATAAACCGGAAGTATATCAAGTAGGTATCCAGTTAAAGCTACAGAAATTGGAACGAGAGCCTGTGTCATTGTAGATAATAGGCCGGTAATTCTCCCACGTAAATTATCTGGTATTAATCTCTGTAATAATATTCTTATAGGTACATTTATAACAGCATTAAAGATGCCAATTATAAACAGGGCTAACATTATTAAATAATAAATTTTCATTGTTGCAGTGTTTATCAAAAAATATGGAATTAAAGGTAGTCCCATTCCAAGCAATAACAAGCTTTGTATATTTAAAGAATATAATAAAACCTTATAATAATTTCTGATTTCTGGTATTTGACTTAAAATTATTGAACCGATTACTGCTCCAGCTGGAAATACAGATTGGGCATAACCATATAACATGCTATTAACCCTCAATAATTCTTTAAAAATGTAAGGGATACCCAACATCATTAAACCAGTAAAAAGAAAATTTAAAAAGATAGCTACGGTAAAGAGAGAAACTATTTCCTTTTGTACCCATAAAAAATTTAGCCCAAACTTTATTTCATTAAGAATAGTGTGGCTTTTTTTCATTTCTTTTTCAATTTTAACTTTTGGAATATTAATAAAAAGCTCTGAAAAAGCAGATATTAAAAAAGAGACACCATTTATAAAAAAGACACCAGAAATACCATAAGCAGCTATTAAAATACCTCCAACTGCTGCTCCAATAATTTGAGTAAAGTTGAGGCTAAAATAGTTTAATGAATTAGCTTTTTGTAATAGGTTATCAGCTACTATATTTGGTATTGATGCTGTGAGAGCCGGATTAAATAATGAAGTACAAATAGCTATTAGAATTGTAGCCAGACTGATATGGAAGAAATTTGCTATCCCTATGTATATATAATATCCCAACCATAAAACGACTAATCCTCTTAATATATCCATTAAGATAATTAACTTTCGGCGATCAAATTTATCAGCAATTACCCCGCTAAAAGGACCAAAAATAACTCCGGGTAATGTTGAAAGGAGAAGGACTAAACCAGTTGCAGATCCACTACCGGTTATATCTAATACAAACCATACTAAAGCTATGTAATGAATACCATTACCTATTCTAGATACAAATCCACCTAAAAACAATAATAAAAAATCTTTGTTGTGAAACAGTTTTATATTAGATTTTTTCACGTCTTATCCTCCTACTAATTAATTTATATGATTATTATACTTAATAAAATAGATTATGTCAAGAAAAAAATTAAAAATATTAATTTTATAATTTATATTATTAATTATTGATAACATAAAATTAATATTATCTTGTCAAATATTGCTTTATTTAATAAAGGATTTGGACAGTTGTTGTAGAAAATATAAAATTATAAGGAAGAAAAGAAAATAATTAGATATTTGATGTAGAAACCAGGGGGGAATACAAAGTGAAAACACTTGCTTTAATTCTTGCAGGAGGTAGAGGTAGCAGGCTGGATATACTTTCTGAACATAGAGCCAAGCCGAGCGTTCCTTTTGCAGGAAAATATAGATTAATTGATTTTGCTTTAAGTAATTGTGTTAACTCAGGTATTTTTAATGTCGGGGTATTAACCCAGTATTTACCAATGTCTTTGAATGACCATATCGGGATTGGTAAACCCTGGGATTTAGATCGTAAATATGGTGGCATTACTATTTTACAGCCCTACACAGGAAAAGAAGGCGGCTGGTATAAAGGAACCGCCCATGCAGTATATCAAAATTTAAGCTATTTAAGAAGTCAAGACCCTGAGTATGTGTTAATTTTATCGGGTGATCATCTTTATAAAATGAATTATGATAAAATGGTTGAGGAACATATAGATCGTAATGCTGACTTAACTATTGCAGCCCAGAGAGTACCTCAAGAAGCTGCAAGTAGATTTGGTATTTTGGATACAGATAAGACCGGCAAAATAATTGATTTCTTAGAAAAACCCGAAGATCCTCCTGATAACCTGGCATCTATGGGGATTTATGTGTTTAGCAAAGATGCCTTGATAAAGGCATTAGAAAAATATTGTAGTGCTGAGAAATCAGATTTTGGCCACCACGTTCTTCCCCCCCTGATTGAAAAAAGTAATGTTTATTCGTATGAATATGAAGGTTATTGGAGAGATGTTGGGACCATAGATTCTTTTTGGAAAACAAATTTATCTTTAACAGATGCTATTCCTGAATTAAATTTATATGAGAACGAATGGAGAATTCATACCAAGAGTGTCGAAAATCCCCCTGTAAAATTTGGATCGAACAGCAAGACTAGTAATAGCTTATTGTCAAACGGAGCTATTATAAATGGAACTGTTGAAAATTCAGTTATTTCTCCGGGAGTATATATAAAAGAAAATGTGGTAGTGAGAGATTCTGTAATATTTAATGATTCTATAATCCAAGAGAATACTATTATAGATAAGGCTATCATAGATAAGGGAGTAGAAATTGGGAAAAACTGTCATGTTGGATTTGGTGATGATCTAACTCCAAATCAGGAAAAACCGGACTTGTTGTTTAACGGACTTAATATTATTGCTAAAGGGGCAATTATTCCCGATAATGTTCAGATTGGTAGAAATTGCAGAATTATGTCTTATGCTAGACCCAAAGATTTCGATAACAAAAATATAGAAAGCGGTAGTACAATTGGGTAA
>JAWOEZ010000035.1:0-10587 GCA_046482435.1 Halanaerobiales bacterium | reverse complement strand
TGTTCCCATCTCGAACACAGAAGTTAAGTCCTCCAGCGCCTATGGTACTGCAGGGGTGACCCTGTGGGAGAGTAGGTCACTGCCGGATTCTTTTTTATATGTGTTCCCCGATAGCTCAGTTGGTAGAGCAGGTGACTGTTAATCATCTTGTCGTAGGTTCGAGTCCTACTCGGGGAGCCATTTTTTTATTTAGAGATGGTAAAAAATACATGAAGGATCCATCCATATTTTGTCGAAATATATAAATGCAAAATTAGTTAAAATTATATATTATTATCTTTATTATTATTGTAATCAAAAGGCGGGGAATATATGTATTTGGTAAGTGCTTGCTTGATAGGGATAAACTGCCGTTATGATGGGGAAAATAACTATAACCAAAGGTTATATGAATTGTTTAAAAAATCTTTGTTATATCCAGTATGTCCTGAAATTTTAGGAGGCCTAGAGATTCCTAGAAATCCATGTGAAGTGGTTATAGATGATAAAAATTATAAAGTTTATGATATTGAAGGAGAAAATAGGACCGATGAGTTTTTAAAAGGAGCGAAAAAAACTTTAAAAATTGCCAAACTTTTAGAAGTTAAAGGTTCTATTTTTAAAGATAAGTCTCCTTCCTGTGGAGTTTATTATATTTATGATGGTAGTTTCAATGAAAACATAATAGAAGGGGAAGGTATTACCACTACAGTTTTAAAAAAAGCAGATTATAAAGTTTATAGTGAAGATGATTTAGATAGTTTGGAAATTTAAAACTGTAAAAAAGTTTATATTATAAATATATTTAAGGTGATCTTAATATATAGAATTTGTTGAACAAATAGGTGATGCAAATATCGAGCATATATATACCTATAAAGATATTTCAAATAGATATTTTTTTAGATTTTTTGCAAAGGTTTCAAATATAATTGGTAATTTATATTAGGTTAATGACTCTCTTGATATTGGTATTGGTTTAATCTACAAATTATATAAAAGTGGTTGGCACTTTATATTTTTTAAGTAAAGCTATTAGAGTAGCTAAAGATCTAATTAGATGAACAGAAAAAGTTTAGATTAAAAATTAAGTTATTTGAAAATGAGCAATTAAGAAGGTCTATAAATATATAGTTTTAGAGAATATAATATTTATAAAATAAGAATGGAAGATAAAATAGATAAATTTTTAATAAAGATCTATAGTTAGCTTTTCTACCTAAATCAAAATAAAGATTTAGGTGAAGCTTCCTTGCTACACTAAAGATTAATTTATAGGAGTTGATCGAGTTGAATTTTAATATTATGGATTCACATGTTCATTCTACTTTCTCTCATGATGGACTGAATAAGATTGAAGAAATATGTAATAAGGCTATTAATAAAGGTACTAAATATATTACTTTCACAGAACACGTTGACTATAATCCTTTAGATGAAGGATATAAATTTTTGGAAGTAGAAAAGTATTTAGAAAAAATTGAGAAAGTAAATAAAAAATTTGGTGAAAAGATCGAAATATTTTCTGGAGTAGAATTTTCAGAACCACATCTATATCCAGAACAGTTAAATAAGTATAACGATTATGAATTTGACCTAATTATGGGAGCTATCCATTGGGTAGGTGATATTTTTGTAGGTGATGATGAACTACAAAATCGCTATACATTTAATGAAATTTTTTTAAAATATTACAATTTATTATATAGATCTGTTAAAAATAATAATTTTGATGTAGTAGCCCATTTAGACTTCCCAAAAAGATATTTGAATTATGAATATAAAAATGAAAATCTCATGAATAAAATACTAAAGCAAATTGTAAAAAATGATATTGTTTTGGAAATAAACAGTTCTTCTCTGAGAAAAGGCCTATCCACCCCGATGCCATCTGAATGGATATTAAAAAAATATATTAAGTTTGGCGGAAAAAGAGTTACAATAGGTTCAGACTCTCATCGGATCAATGAATTAACAAATGATTTTGAATTAATTTATAAAATAGTTGAAAAATTAGATTTAATTCCTGGTTATTTTAAAAAACGTGAGTTCATAAAATTAAATAAAAGTTAAAATTAATGATAAGACCCCATATAATCCTTAATAATTGTGATAATGCTCCCGGTTGACCTATAATTAAGGCCTGCCCTAAGGGTATTTTTTATTATGACTATGAGGGGGGATTATTTTAAATGAAAAGGAATGCTTAGAATGTGGATCGTGTGTGGATGAATGTGAGTACGAAGCAGTTTTTCTATTAAGTCCAGAAGATATAAAAAATAATAGAACTCAAGAAGAACAATATGGATGGTTTTAGCCCAAAGGTTAAAAACTCATTTTGGGATAGAGCCAGTCCAATATTTCTTGATAAAGATATCAAAGAGATTAGTAATTTAAAAGAATTGAAAAAAATATAATGTTTTATTATATGTTTATAGAAATTGGCTTGGAAAAAGTTATATAGGCTATTCATTTTTTAAAGAAATAAATAATAGGTTAGAAAAAGAAATTGATTAAATAAATTTTTATAGGATATATTATTCAAAGCTGAAGATTAACCTCTCAGGTTTACCGGATTTTTAGCAGTTATAGATGGTAATATAATAAATAAATATATAAAAATTAAAAATCCATTATATTTTACACAAGAATTAATCGATAGTTATCAGTAAAACTCATGTATCTTTAGTTTGTGGGTTTTTTGAATTCAATAAAGGAAAAGTCATATAATAAAAGAATTATTAAAAAAAGGATCTATATATTGCAGTAAATTAATTGGAGTAATTATGTTGAAAAAAATTGATATGGAAAATTGGAATAGAGAACAACATTTTGATTTTTTTAATAAATTCGATTATCCTCATTTTAATATTACTGTAGATATAGAGATAAGTAAACTTAAGAATTATACTTCCAAAAATAATATATCATTTTTTAAATCTATGGTGTTTTTAGTAGCGAAAAATGCCAATGAAATAAAAGAATCTAAATATAGAATTATAGATGATAATCAAGTAGTAATTTTAGAAAAAGTTAAGCCCTCTTTTACTATCATGAAAATAAAAAAAGTCTTTTTGAATATATGGATAAGAATATTAGAAAATTTAAAGAAAATACTGTAGTTTCTAAGGAAGCAGATCAAATGAATTCTATATATATGACTAGTTTACCATGGATAAATTTTAATAGTATTACCCATCCTATTAATATAAAAAATGTTGATTCTGTACCAAGAATAGTATGGGGAAAATATCGTAAGGAAGGTGATTCGATCACTATTCCTTTTTCTATCCAGGTTCACCATACTTTAATGGATGGATATCATGTTTCAAAATATGTTAATAATTTTAAGAATAAAGTAAAGAATCTTCAAAAATATTTGTAAAAAGGATGAGTAGAATGTATATAGATTATTTAAAAAATAAAATAGAATATTTGGAGACGGTTAATAGTTGGTTATATAATCAATGGGGTCATCATGATCCAAATGGATCAGAAGAAAAATGGCTTCTTGAAAGAAGAGAAAAACTCAACAATAATAATTTATTACCAATTATTTTTATTGCTATTGAAGGTGAAAGTCCTCTTGGGACAGCCTCTATTGTTAAAAGAGATATGAAATCCCATCTTGAATTAGAACCCTGGCTGGCAGATGTCTATGTAAAAAAAGATAAAAGAGGTAAGGGCTATGGAACTAAACTGGTAAAAAGAATTTTAAAAGAGGCAAAACAGCATAATTTTAAAAAATTATATTTATTTACTCCTGATAAAAAGAATTTTTATCAAAAGATTGGTTGGAAGCTTTATAAACATGAAGAATATAGACATGAAATGGTTGATATAATGAAATATGATTTTCAGGAAATGGAAAGTTGAAATGGTTAAGAAAAAAGTTGATCTTCATATTCATACTAATGCATCGGATGGTTCTTGGGGAATCGAAAGGTTATTGGAAGAAATTAAAGATAGAAAAATTTCAATATTTTCTATTACTGATCATGATTGTATAGAAAATGTAAGTAAATTATTAAATAAAAAAATAAATTCAAATAAGGTTTTTGTTCCAGGTGTTGAAATTTCTACCACATTAAATAATAAGGAATATCATATAACAGCATATTGTTTTGATCTTGATTACAAAGATTTGAATTTATTATTAAAGTTTAATAGAAAAGTGAGAAAAAAATTTAATAGAAATATCATTAGATATTTTGAAGATATTTATGATAAAAAATTTATAAATGAATATATTGATTATAAAAATGATAAAAACAGGGGTGGATGGAAATCCCTTAATTTCTTAAAAGATAAAGAATTAGTGAAAGATTTGGAAGATTTTTTTCTAAAAATATCCGATATGAAAAAAGGGATGATTTTTACTAGACCTGAAGAAGCAATAGATATCATCCATAGAGCTGGAGGTTATACATTTTTAGCACATCCCGCTTCCTATTTTAATGGGGAACTTTTGGATAAAGAATTTTTAAAAGAATGGTTAAAATATGGAATTGATGGCATTGAAGCCTATTCTCCTTATTTGAATAAATTAAAAGACGCAGATTATTATATTGATTTTTGCGATAATAATAATTTGATGATTTCTAGTGGCTCAGACTGTCACGGCAATTTTATAGAAGAAAGAAAAGTTGGGAAACCTGAAATATATCTATCTGACATAAGGATAGATGAACTTATATATTGAAGAAAAGGGGTGGATAATTTTGTCTTTGATCGGTAATATTATCTGGATAATATTTGGTGGTCTATTTGAGGCTATTGGTTGGGTTATTGCTGGGATTATTTTATCAATAACTATAATTGGAATCCCCTTTGGATTACAATGCTTTAAAATAGCAGGAGTTCAATTAGCACCTTTTGGAAAAGATATAGTTAATTCTAATGATAGTGGGACGAATTTAATAATGAATATAATTTGGATAGTTTTATTTGGGTGGGAAATAGCTTTAATGAATTTAGTAAGTGCTTTTATATTTGCAATTACTATTATAGGTATTCCATTTGCAAAACAGAATTTAAAACTTGCAAAAATTTCTTTATTTCCTTTCGGAAAGAAAATAATAAAATAAAAGTAAGGGTGATAATATGAAGAATGAATATCTAAAATTAAGAGAATTTTTAAAATCGAATGAATGGATTAACAGGGAACAAATGGAAACACCTAAAGAGAAAGGGGAAGAAAGGCCCTTAGCAGTCAAAAGTTATAATGAAAAAGCTAAAATATTTGAGTTGCCCCCTTTTCAAGACTTAGAATTAGAAAAAAAGTCAATCATAAAAGTAATTGAACAAAGAAAAAGTAGACGTTCCTATAATAAAGAAAAGTTATCCGTTAAAGAGCTTTCTTATTTATTATGGTCTACACAGGGAGTAAGGAATCATAATATTAGGCTTAGAACGGTACCTTCAGGGGGTGCAGTTCATCCTTTTGAGACCTACCTATCTATTCATAGAGTTAATAGTTTAAAGGAAGGTATTTACAGGTATTTACCGGATAAACACTCACTAGTATTTGTGAAAAGTATTGATAATATTGAGAAAGAGGTAATAAAAGCAGCGAATGGTCAAAAATTTGTAGGTGAGGCTGCTGTAGTGTTTTTATGGACTGTGTTACCTGAAAGAGGAGAATGGAAGTACGATATTTTAGCTCATAAACTGGCAGCTTTGGATGCTGGCCATCTATGTCAGAATTTATATTTGGCAGTTGAATCGATTGGAGTTGGGACCTGTGCTATTGATGCTTATAATCAAAAAGCAGCTGATGAATTTTTAGAAGTAAACGGAGAAGACGAATTTGTAATATATATGGCACCTGTTGGTAAACTTGCGGAATAAAAAGGGGGTTTTAAAAAATGAACAGTAAAGATGAAAGAAATATAACCTTTTACAAATATTTAAATTTAATTTCTTTAATATTGGTATTGGTAGTAAATTTTCTGGCGAATTATTTACCTTTGAACGGTTATAATACAGGGGAACTTTCTGATATGTATCCGAATCTATTCGTGCCTGCAGGTTTAACTTTTTCGATCTGGGGAGTAATTTATTTATTACTGACAGTATTTATAATATCACAGTTTATTAATTTTAAAAACAAAGAAGAAATTAAAGAAGAGATTATAAATAAAATTGGTTATCTATTTTTTCTGACTTCATTAGCAAATGCAGCCTGGATTTTTGCCTGGCATTACTTATATGTATTCTTGTCATTAATCATTATGTTAGTTTTATTGTTTTCGTTAATTTTAATTTATAGAAAGTTAGAAATTGGACTTACAAAATACTCTGAAAAATTATATTATATTTTTATTCTCCCTTTTAGTGTTTACCTGGGGTGGATAACTATTGCAACCCTTGCCAATGTTACTGCTTTATTAGTAGATATTAATTTATATGGAGGATTTTTAAAGCCTGTTTTCTGGACAAATTTTGTTTTATTACTAGGTCTGATAATAACGTTATATATTTTACTGAAAAGGAAAGATATAGCCTATAGTATAGTAGTTAGCTGGGCTTACCTTGGGATAATTATAAAAAGATATTATCAGGATCCAGAACCCATAATGTCAATTGTATATATTGCTGCAATCTGTATCATTGTTATTATAATATCTGCTGTTAATATAACTATAAAAAAAGCTTGATAAAAGGAGCGGTATTTAATGAGTGATCATTCTCATGAACATCATGATCATGCGGAAAGTTATCAAAATATTAAAATAGCATTTTTCTTGAACTTACTATTTACAATTATTGAAATAATTGGGGGTTTATGGACTAATAGTGTGGCAATATTATCTGATGCAGTTCACGATTTAGGAGATAGTATATCATTAGGTTTATCCTGGTTTTTAGAGAGCTATTCAAAGAAAAATCCAGATGAAATATTTAGCTTTGGTTATTCAAGATTTTCATTATTAAGTGCTTTTTTTAATAGTTTAATATTGATTTTAGGTTCCATTTTTGTATTATCTAGGGCTATTCCTAGATTAATAAGCCCAGAGCCGATAAACGCAGTAGGAGTGTTAATTTTTGCTGTCTTTGGTATTTTGGTTAATGGTATTGCAGCCTATAAATTGAGTAAGGGAAGTTCTATCAATGAAGAGGTTATTTCATTTCATTTCTTAGAAGATGTTTTAGGTTGGGTCTCCATTTTTATAGTGGGTATTATTTATATGTTTAAAAAAATACCTATTTTAGATCCTATCTTATCAATTGGAATTACTTCATACATTTTATATAATGTTTTCAAGAACTTCAAAAAAATCCTAAAAATCTTTTTACAGGCAGTTCCTAGTGATCTTTCTATAGAAGAGATTGAGAAGCTAATAATGAAAAATCCACAGATAATAACTATTCATCATACTCATTTATGGAGTCTTGATGGTGAAAATAATTTATTATCAGCTCATATAGTAGTTGAAGATGAATTAGATAATGATGAAATTAGTGATATAAAAGAAAATATTAGGAATAAACTAATGAAACACAATATAAACCATGTAACTATTGAAGTTGATTATAGAAGTGAAGTATGTGATGATCAAGATTGTAATTTAAATGGAGATTTTTAGTTAATTATGTTTTTTCGGGGTGGTATTATGAATAAAGGCAGTTTAAAGGGTTATTTATTTCGTTTTTCAATAGTCCATGTTTTGATTTATGTATTTATCGCTCTCCTATTTAGAAATTATTTAAACTATGATGAACAGTTTACTTCATCTGTTCTATATAATAATTTCAGAAATGCTGATTCTGTAATAATGCGTTTTGCGCCTTTGTTTCAGTTAGGTAGGGGTATATTCTTAGGCTTAATTATTTATCCTATTTATAACTGTATAATTGACGTGAAAAATGGTTGGTTAAAGCTGTTTGGTCTATTATGGGGTTTATCATTAATTGGTTCTGTAGCAGCAACTCCCGGTTCAATAGAGGGCTTTATTTATACCTCTACCCCGATTATTGAACATTTACTTGGTTTACCTGAAGTAACTCTACAAGCCCTTCTCTTTTCCCTGGTTTTTGTAAAATGGGAAGAACGTCGCTTGAAAAAGTCATCGGATTCCAGAGTATCCTCTGATAAATAGAGGGGGTATTATTCATGGGCAAACACAAAAAACGTTCTCCCACAGAAAAATTAGAAATTGTACTTGAAGCTCTACAAAATGATAATTTCTCTGGAAATGTCATAAATACGGTATTTATGGGGATCAGTTCTACCAGTGGAAAAAAAGACTACTAAATTCTGCCGATAAAGTCTATCGTAGCCGAAAGAAAAAAGATCCTGAAAAAGAAAAACTAAAGGATAAAAACAAAGGGCTTAATGCAGAACAAAAAAACAGTTGATGAATATAGTTGAAAAATCAACTTTAACCATCAAAAAGACTTGTTCAATACTTAAACTTAATCCAGGTCTTTACTATGATTGGCAGCGCTGATTTGATGCCAATGGGACGGTAAGATCAAGTTCAGTGAGCTACATCAAGTCTGGCATTCTTAGATTACATACATACCAGTTAAAGATGGAGATGCTTATCTAATTAGTGTTTTAGATGAATATTTTCGCCTTGTTGTCCATAGTGAACTATCTCGTACTATGACCTCTGATAATCTGGAATGTGTACTTTCTAAAGTCCTTCATAAGGCTGATCTATATGAAATGAAAAATCTGCTGATCAAAGACCTGTTTTAGTTAGTGATAAGGGTCCCCAGTTAATATCCAATTTCTATCAATTAATTCTTAAAAATCAATTGATTTTTCCGAAACAATGCAACGGAAGCTATGAAACTATTACTTGATTTTAGATTTAATTTATTAAATATACACTTTATTGAAAGTTTTTCATATAATAATAGAGCTATTAACTGCTATAAAAAAGTTGGATTTAAAGAAATAGGCCGAAGAATAGAGACAAGAGATATTGCCGGAAAAAAATTTGATGAAGTTATATGGATATATTTTCTAAAGAGTTTAAAGAAGGAAAAATAAGTATATAGTGAGGAATATATGTATGATAAGAAATAACTACTTTAAAATTATGTTTTTTACATTTATATCTATGTTTTTATTATTAACTACTGTTCAGATAAATGCTGAACAATCAGATATAATTTTCGGCGAGTGGGAAGGTTTAATCTTTTTAGAAGATAAGAGAGTATATATAGAAGTTACCTTTGATAAAAAGGATGAAGATATTAATGGAACTATTAATATACCTTCTCAAGAGATTAGTGACCAGCCTTTAAAAATTAAGGAAATTAATGATTCGGAAGTAGTATTTGAAATAAAAAATGTATCTGATAATTTAATTTTTAAGGGCAATTATGATAAGGATAAAATAGAGGGTTGGTATTCTCAAAACGGAAACAATAATTATAATTTTATAGTTAAAAATAATACTAAAAATAATGAAAATGTCTTGAATTTATCAGGCAGTGAACAAGAAGTTGAAATACCAGTAAAAGATGGTTTTTTATCAGCTAGTTTGACTTACCCTAAAATCCATGATATAAAGGACCCTGTTGCGATTTTAATACCAGAATCTGGACCTATAGACAGGGATGGTAATAAACCTTTAGGAGAACAGCAAATTAATAATTTGAAAAATATTTCCTATTCGCTGGCTAATAATGATATAATATCAATAAGGTATGACAAAAGGGGGGTTGGCAAAAGCAGTGGTTTAGTTAAAAGTAAAACTCCAACTTTTACTCAATACAGAAATGACATCCTTAAAATAATAGATTATATAAAAAATAATTTAGGTAGGAAGTCTCAAAATATATTTTTAGTAGGTCATGGTGAGGGTTCAACATTAGCGATAATGGCTGCCCATAAGGTTGAAAATTTAGCTGGACTTGTACTTCTCGCAGGACCAGGCTTTAAACAGGAAGTATTATTAAGAAGACAATTAAAAAAGCAAAATGAGATTTTGTATAAAGATGATGAAATTGAAGATGAGCAATTATTAGTTCGAGTATTGGATAAACTTATAGATGCAATAGAGAATGATGATGATTTTGATTTAAGTAGATACAACGTTCCTGATGATTTTAAAAGTATCTACAGAAGTTTAAATAAACAAAGGGATTTTAGTAAAGAATGGCTTAATACTTCTCCATCCGAATTATTGGAGGACGTTAATCTTCCAACCTGTATAGTACAAGGGGAGAATGATCAACAAGTAAGTAAAGAAGATGCTGAAAGGTTGTCAACAGCAGTTTCAAAGAAGAATCTTACTTTGAAATATATAAAAGGAGTGGACCATATTTTACTTGAAGATAATGATGAAATTAGTCCAAAGGTATTAAACACTATAAATAAGTTTATTAGTAAAAATAAATAAAAAAGGATGATTTATATGAAAAATTTAATGATATTTTTGATATTAATATTTGTAGTGGCTACTTTTTTGACCATTACAAATCCAACCGAAGATCAGTTCGTTAATTGGGGAACTGAAAAAATGCAATCTGAAGCTGAAACTGATTTTGAAAAAGCTTTAGAAGGAGTAGTAGGTGAACAGATATTAAAGTTACGGACTTCAAGAACAAATTATGTTATTTTTAGCATCTATAGTGTTGAAAGTACAG